>JAYRNL010000036.1:0-116874 GCA_041912235.1 Cyclobacteriaceae bacterium | reverse complement strand
TGACCGCCCCCCTGCGCAAGGCCTGAAGTCCGGAGCTTAATCCACTTTGGTATAAACGTCCTTTGTATTCCTCCCCAGTCCGTCATAGTCGAGTCCATAACCCACCACGAATTCGTGCTCAAGTTCGAAACCGACATATTTGATAGGAATATTCTTCTCCCGGGCGGGCTGCTTGCGGAGGAGGGCTACACATTCGACGGACTTGGCGCCAAGGCCTTTCAGTTCTTCAGCAATCTTTTCCAGGGTCAATCCTGTATCAACGATGTCCTCCACGATGATGATGTCCGTGCCAAAGAGGCTCTCATCATGACCGATGAGGGTTTTGAGCTGGCCGGTGCTGGCCGTGCCGGAGTAGGAGGATATCTTCACAAAGGAAACCCGGCAGGGGATCGTGATCTCTTTGAGCAGATCCGCGGCAAACATGAACGATCCGTTGAGGATGGGGAGAAAGACCGGATTCTTGTCCTGGTAGTCTTTTTCAATCTGCTTCGCCAGCGCCGCCACCTTCTTCCCGATGCGTTCCGCGGTCAACAACTTCTTAAAGGTCAGCTCCTTAATCTTCATCAATACTGGAACAATTGTCTGTCTGGATAGCGCAAAGGTAGTCGTTTAGTAACTGTCGCCGAGCGCAAAGTCATTCTTCCGGTACATCCACTGCCCGTGGGTGAAGTCGGGAAATTCTACCGTAGCACCGCCCTGGGCAATGGACGTTTCCGAAAGGGGGGATACGGCGCTCCAGGTGACCGCATCATAAACGTCCTGCGGCGTTTGCACTTTTTGTTTGGCCGCTTCCACGAAGGCGTTGAAGACAAACCAATCCATTCCCCCATGACCCGCTCCGGCGGCGTCACCGGCATATTTCTTCCACAACGGATGATCGTATTTTTCAAGCCAGGATTTGGCGTCTTCCCACCGTCCATGCTCCTTGCTCTGCCCTTCAATGAAGATTGACTGATTAACATCCATCCACAGTCCGTTTGTCCCCTGCACACGGAATCCCAGGGAATACGGACGCGGAAGGTTGGTGTCGTGCTGAAGGAGAATGGTTTCCTGGTTGCTGGTCTTGATCATCGTTGTAACCACGTCGCCGAGTCTGAAATTGACTTTGGCATTCGGGTGATTCTCCCCGCCTGTTTTTACAATGTACTCATGCAAGCCGCGTGACTTGGTGGAGTAGGAGGAGAGTTGGGTGAAGCGGTTGCCACGGTTGATGTTAAGCATCATGGACACAGGTCCCAGGCCATGTGTTGGATAGAGGTCGCCGTCACGGTGTACCGAATGCAGTGTGCGCCATTGCGCTTCTGAAAATGCTTTCTCGCCAAATTCAGCGCCCGGTCCCAAAGGATCTTTTCCATCATTGAACTTCACGCCGCGCAGGTCGTGCTGATAGCCCGCTTGCATGTGGATGAGTTCGCCAAAAATATTTTGCCGCACCATATTCAATACAGCCATTACGTCGCGGCGATAACAAACGTTCTCGAGCATCATCAGGGGCATCCCCGTTCGCTCACTGGCATGAACGAGTTCCCAGCACTCGTCAATCGTCAAGGCCACGTTCACTTCACACCCGACATATTTCCTCGCATTCAAGGCATCAAGACATTGCCTGAAATGCCATTCCCAGGGTGTACTGATGATGACAGCGTCAATGTCCTTGTTCTCCAGCAGCTTTTTGTACCCCAGCGGGCCATCCATAATGATCTGAGGTTTCGCCTTGCCGCTCTTGGCCACCCGGCCCAGCGCCATGTCCATCATTCGCTGCTGGATGTCGCAGAGCGCGATTACTTCGATGTCGTTTCGTTCGAGGGCCCTTGCCAGGTGACCCTGCCCGCGAAAGCCAACCCCGATAAATCCCATTCTCAGTTTGGTATCCTTCGAAGCCCGTGAAGTGGAAAAAGAAGAAAGCATGGTAAGACCGGCGCCCGCAGTGGCGGTAGTCCGGATAAAATCCCGGCGAGTGGTCATAACTCCTTCATCAAGTGATTGTAAAGTTGAATCATGGATTGAATATCCTTTTTGTGAACAGTCTCGTGAGGCGTATGCGGATGCTGATGGGGCGCGCCGACGAAACACCAGTCGAACGGATAGGGTGAGCGCTGCAATTCTCCGCCGTCGCTTGAACCAGTACCCTCGACCTCCAGTTGGAAGTCTATCTTATGCTTGTCGGCAACATCCACTATCTTATCAACAAATGACCGCCGCGGGATGTTGCGATCACGAAGCGAAATGACCACACCCTTGCCATGGTCAACGCCGTCGGAAACCCAGGTGATATCCGAGATGAGGGCCTGCCGCACGCCCCACGATTCATAGATGTATTTGGCCAGGTAGGGCACTCCGCCACCGCCATGTTCTTCCCAGCAGCTAAAGACAATAACGCCGTCCTTTAATTTTGATGCAATCTCGAGAGCAACATAAATGCCCAGGCGGTCGTCCAGGTAGGCCGACTCGATGGCCTGTTTTGATTCCTTAAAATTCACCTGATAAGAAAGCGGGGTGCCGCGATCGATGACCCGGCCAAACTTGTACAAGGCATGATGTTCCTTGTCAAATTCAAGTTCACACTCGATGTCCCCCTTCGAATCCTTTCCAACCAACTTAGTTCCGCCTTCGGCATCAGGACTGCCGATCGGCACCAATTGATTGAAGTACCGGACCGTGAACCCTACCGTGTCCATGTGAGCGAAAATGGCCGTTCTCGGTTTGCCAAACTTCAGGATCAGTCCATCCTGAAAATCCCCGTTATGATAAATCTCCGGTGTCGCCTTCCAGGTCTTTTGTGCTTTCTTGATGTGCTTCAGCAAGAAATCTCTTACGAACGCCTCATTGCCGGATGTTCCCGGGATCGAGCAGAGCGTGTGGAGGAGGGGAAGGTTGAGCTTCATGCGCCAAAGATAGGCGTTGAAACCGGTGACAGAAGCTTGGCGAAAAAGAGAATGATGAGCGGCATCTGAAATCTCAATTCGCTAACGGATACGCTCCGCCATGCTCATTGTCCGCTGCTCTTTGCCATTTCCCAACCGATGATACTCTTCTTCCTTATCGCCGACCAACGGTACTCTCCCAGAATACCGTCCTTCCGAATTACACGATGACAGGGGATGAGATAAGCGATGTGATTGGAGCCTACCGCCGAGCCTACCGCCTGCATGGCCCTGGGATTGTGAATCTGTTCGGCGATGCCCTGGTAGGTGGTCACCGAACCCAGGGGTAACCGCAATAGCGCTTCCCAAACCTTCACCTGGAAGTTCGTTCCTTTTACAAAGAGGTGCAGCTTCTTTGGGCCCATGTCACTATGCTCGCCGAAGACATCTTGGATGACGGCCAGGGTTCGCGCCTGGTTCTGTCGGAATACGGATTGGTGCCAGTGCTCCTTCATGTTTTCCAACTCTTTGGCATGCGTGCCATCTTCAGGAAGAAAAGACAGCCAGCATACCCCACGTTCGGTTATGCCGACCAGCGCAGTTCCAAACGGTGTATCGTGGAATCCATACTCAACAGTGATTCCTGATCCACTGAGTTTGTATTCCTGGGGAGTAACGGCCTCCAGGGTGGTGAAGAGATCATAAACCCGTGATTGGCTTGACAAGCCAGCCGCATCCGCCGCTTCCACCAGGTTGCGGGACTCCTGGAGTTTCTCCTTGAGGAAGTCAACGGTCAGAAATTGAAGAAACCGCTTGGGGCTTATTCCCACCCAGTCGGTGAACAGCCGTTGGAAATGGAACGGACTGAGATGTACCTTGTCCGCGACCTCATCCAATTCGGGTTGCCGTTGGACGTTCTCTTCCAGGTACCGAATGGCCTGTTCAATCCGCTTGTAATTGATGTTTGTTTCGTTTACCACCATCATAAAAGTAGTTGTTTTGTTGAGCAAAGGTGGGATGAGGTTAGTCCCTGCTCAACCCGGAACTTGCTGAAAGGGCGGCCTTGGCCCAGACAAATTCCCGATGAAAGCCTTTATCTGACCACCCGCATATTCCGAGGTCTTATTACCTTGATTTTGTCCCTATTTGCCAACTTCATCCATGCAGACTGTATGAAATTTATTCTCTTTCTCTCTTTCCTGATTCCAGCGGGTTTGTTTGCCCAGCCCAACTACGACACGGTCAAGATCCGACCGTTAAAGCTTTCGGAAAGTCTGTACATGCTTACCGGATCTGGCGGCAACATGGGACTACTGACCGGACCGGAAGGAAATCTGTTGATTGACGACCAGTTTGCTCCGCTTTCCGAAAAGATCAAAACCGCGATCGCGACGCTGGATCCGGGTCCCATCCGGTTTGTAATCAACACGCACCTGCACGGTGATCACACCGGGGGCAACGAGAATTTCAGGAAAATGGGCGTTACGCTCATGGCTCATGCAAACGTAAGAGCCCGTATGATGAAGGAGAGCGTCAATCGTCAGGGAAAAACGGTTCCGCCCCGGAACAAGGAGGCTTGGCCCATGGTGACTTTTGAAAACAGACTCAATGTCCATCTCAATGGCCAGGAAGTCGAATTGATCCATTTCGACCGGGGACATACGGATGGCGATGTGGTTATCTACTTCAGAACAGCCAATGTCATACATACCGGCGATGCATTTGTTCGTTATGGCTATCCAATTATTGATGTGGGCAGTGGCGGGGGATTCCTCCAATTCATACATCAGCTGGACCTGATCTACGAGCTTGCTAATGATGAAACCAAAATCATTCCCGGTCACGGAGCCCTGGCCACCCGGGCGGATATAAAAGGTCTGCGGGACAAACTGGCCGACATCCGCGATCAGGTAGCGACGGCCTTGAAAAAAGGAACAAAGGTAGAGGACATACCAGGCCTGGGGATTACCGACAAATATGAAGCCGAGCTCGGCAAAGGGTTTACTAAAGGCAAGGACTTTGTGCTGCTGGTAGCGGAACAAATGAAAGGTGCTGCGAAGTAACTGTTTGTTATCCTCAGCCAGCTATCTGGTAAACCTGATGCTTGACCGTTGAGCGTCAGGCCTTGCATGTTACCTCAAGGCGGTTGCCGTCGGGATCCAGGGTTTCAAATTCATAATATCCATCGCCAGTCAGGCGCGGACCGCTGAGGATAGAAAATCCAGCCTGTCGAAGGTCATCCGCTTTGGCATCAACCTCAGCGCGCGTAGGTACACCAAAAGCAAGGTGTATGATGCCCCGGTGCTGCCGGGCGATCGTGTCATTGGCATTAACGGGTATACCCGGCATGCGCATGAGTTCAAGCCTTGCACCCGAGGCAAAATGGAGGAAATAGCTTTCAAACTGCTTGCCCGGGTTGACGTACTTCTCGTTGGGTGTACCACCAAAGTAGCGTACGTAGTAATCTTTCAGCCGCTCCAGGTTTTCGGTCCAAATAGCAACGTGTTCGAGGGATATCATTTTGGTGCAAAATCCCTCAAGTTATACTCCACCCGCGTCATTCTAAACTCACCGTAAGAAAAGTCGCCAGGCTCATACGAATAGACCGCATCAGCCCGAGTGCCCAAACGATAGCCGTTCAGTTCACTATATTCTTTTACCGGGGTGGTCCATCGCATCCGTTTTTTTTCTTCGGTATTGTATCGGTCGAATGATTCAAAATTGACAAGCTGACCCTCATCATTAAATACCAACGTGGCCGTGATGGCTATGCCGTTGTTGGAGAACCTGGCTTTTGCGTGGAGGGGGTCACTTTCCAGCCAGGTGATTCGGCGATCGATAAGGGTGGCAGGCGCCATGAAACACATGTCGTTGAAAAAAGTGACTGTTTCGGCGATATTCATGTCTTCGCCTTCGGTGTATTGAACGCGGATCAAGGAGAGTAAGCGAATGTCCATCGTCGCCCGCCCGTTGTTGTATCGGTGATAACCAGCCACCGACAATCCCTTCATGGTCGCCTTGAGAAAGAACAACCGTGTCGGCGTCTGAAGAAAGTTATGTTGCCTGCTCTCAAAAGGCATCCAGATACTATCCTTCCTGCTCCTAATCTGCCCGGTGAAATCAACACGAAAGTTGTTGACTTTGGGCTTGCCCACGGCGCCGGTGTAACGGATATAACGCTGTACGGGCGGGGGCAGTGGTGCCAGGTCCTGCTCCGAGAGAATTTCCTGATCGAAGTAAGAAGGTTGTGTAAGATTGGCAGTGACGTCGCGCATGAATGCCCGATGGTAGTTCCAGGTGGCGAAGCCGATCAAAGCCCAGAGCAAAAGCATCACATTGGGGATCGTGCCGAACCGGGCATCTGCCCAGGAAGTAAGGATGAGGGCTTGCGAAAGGATAATGGCAAACAGGAGCAGCAACCAGGTGAAGGGGTGATCGAAGAGACCCAGGCCCGCAGCCGCACAGAATAACGCGGCGGCCAACAACCACCCTATCCCATACGTTTTAGTGATAGACTTTGTAAACTGCGGCAGCACGTCCGGTTGAAAGGCCTTGACAAAGCCAAGCGTATGTGCGAGGCCGTGAAGGAGGGTGAGAAAGGGCATTACATAACGCATGCCTGGACCTTTGAATCAGTCGAAATTAGCCGCCCCGTGAGTGATAAATTATGATTTTGATCAAGGGAGTCATCCACTTGCGGCATGCACGACGAAAAGGACAGTCACTGCTTTCCGGCCCGCCAGCGGTCAAACCCGGCACGCATGCAACGTCCGCAGGGCCGGTATCCGGACTGACGCGCTTCCATGGCATCTTTGAAAAACACACGGTTCTGCATCTTCATTCGTTTTCCGGAACCGCAAGTGAGAAGTCCGTAGATCTTCAGTTTCCGGTTGCCGGCAAATTTTATTTCACCGCTTTGAATGAGCGTTTGCAGCTGCTGGCGGTTGAGATCAGTGTGTGCAATCACGTGGCATCGTGAAAAATGATCCCGCAGGCATAGCGGGTACCGGAAGTTACGGAACTTACGCCGTGTTTCATGCGCGCCCTGTACCATCCGCGTGATCCTTTCACGGGCCGGAAATTTGTTGTAAAGATCACGGCGTCGCCCTGTCTGGGTGTGAGTACGACAGCCTTTGACTGGGCGCGCGGCAGTTGCTCAACAAATACCAACTCACCCCCATTATGATCTCGTCCACGTTCGGTCAGCGGGATAACCACCTGGAAAGGGAAGTAAACTTCCCCGTACAAATCCTGGTGAAGCGTATTGTATCCATTGGTTTCATATTTCAGTATTAGTGGGGTGGGCCGGTTTTGCCCTGCTTCATGACATTGCCTGATAAAGTCATCATGTGCTTCGGGGTACCGCATGGGCATACCTAACCATTCCATCCACTGGTTGGCAATCCTGGATAGAGGTGGATACCACTCCACACGCATCCTTGCCACCTGCGGCCATAACGGGTAGTTGAAGTATTTGTATTCGCCTTTGCCGAAACGGTATCGTTCCATATTAATAGTGGTCCGATACAATTCTGTCGAGGCATACTGTGAATAAAGTTGGGTGCATTCATCCGATGTTAGATATTCGGAGATGTGCGCATAGCCTTGGTGGTTCAGTTGCGCGTATATGTCGGACCAGGAGAGCGACGGAATTGATTTCATAACGCCAAGATTGAATGAGCAGAAGGAGTGGGCAACCCGATACTTGCTGTTGACGTGGAGAAATGAACAGAATAGTTAACCGTCAAAACACGAAGACGAAAGGAAATGCTGCAAATTGCAAGGCCGTGGAAACAATAGAACTGAATACACCGGTTGAATTCGACTTCGAGCATTCGTTGGCTTTCCTAGGGCGGTCGCCCAAGGAAGTACTGCACCGGGTGGAAGGAAATAGAGTGACCAAGGCGCTCAACCTGGAAGGAAGGTCGATTGTATTTCGTGTTGGGCAGAACAGCGGCGGATTGGAAGCTGAGGTACTCAATGGAAACTTGTCTTCAACGGAGAGAGCGGCCGTCGCAAACTACCTCCGGGAGTGGTTTGACCTTGATACCGACTTGAAGCCTTTCTACCGAATGGCACGGCGGGATCCGTTGCTGGGACCTTTGGTGAAAGCGTATTATGGTTACCGCATTGTCGGTCAGCCGGATCTGTTCGAATCTCTCGTTTGGGCGGTATTAGGGCAGCAGATCAATCTGGCCTTTGCCTACACGCTAAAGGGCCGGTTTGTAACTCAATTTGGCAGTCAGTTGGAATGGGATGGCAAGCCGCACTTCATGTTTCCTTCCCCTGGCGTAGTTAGTGAAATCAAACCTGAGCAACTTCTCAATATTCAATTCTCCCGGCAGAAGGCGGCGTATACCATCAATATTGCCAGGGCATTTCATCATGGCGAAATCTCAAAGGAAATATTGGCCAGCCTTTCGCCTGAGGGGGCCAAGGCCGAATTGAGAAAGATCAAGGGAATTGGAAACTGGACGGCCAACTATGCGCTCATGAAAACCTTCCGGTACCCGGAAGCTTTTCCCCTGGAAGACGCCGGGCTCCATAATGCCATCCGGCAACTGCTCAAGCTAAAGGCAAAGCCAAGCCTTGAGCGAGTGAAGAAGATTTTCAAAGCCTACAAGGGTTGGGAGGCGTATGCGGTTCTCTACTTATGGAAGAGCCTTTGAGTACCTTACTTCATCACTTCCCCTTTCTCAGGTAGATGTTTCCGTATTTCGACTCGATATTCACCAAGGGGCCGTTGCCAGCGTTTCCGGTGATTTCGGTCCAGCGCTTTCCTTCCTTACCTCCGCCGGTTGACTGATTGAATTTGATATCGAGGTTGGTGAAGATCTCACCATACTGGGTACGGGCGTTGATCGTTCCTTTCGGTGACGACGGGAAGGAGATATCGGCGCCGCCGTACTTGCTTACCACGGTAAATGGACCATCAAAGGCGGTAACTTCAATCAGACCGTATTTCGATTCCACCTTGACAGCGGTATTGCGGGGAACAAAAACGATGAGTTTGATCTCCTGCATGACGCCACTGGATCGGTAGGTGTATTCATTACCATTCTCAGTCAGGAATTTCTGCACCTCCGGGTCGTTAAAGTTTGATGTCTTGAAAAAGTACTCCCGGTCGCCCTTCTTGATGGAAATGCGGTGGGGGATGTTCTCTTTGTCTTTCAGCTGTGACGTAATGGTCACATCGGCATCTGTGGTGGCTGCATCCAGTTGAAATGCGCTGTCATGTTCACCCTGATTGATGCTCACGGTGCCCGTGATGAGAATTTCAGGTTTATCATGCAATTGAAATGTAGCCTGGGGATAGTCAAACTGGAAAATGGCCTTCTGACCGGGCTTCAGGGGGAAGGATTTTTCGATCTTAGTTTGTGCAGAGACCAGGCTGCTCAACGCCAGCAAGAAGAGAACGATGGATTTCATGTTGGATGAGATTGATTCGTTGTCCTAAGGTTTGTGCTGCCAGAATGAGGCGAGTACCTGAGAATGACGCGAAGGTTGCGTTCGTAACGAAGCCTTCGCGTCATATGATCTACTTCTTGCGGAGATAGATATTGTTGTGTGTCGATTTCAGTTCGATCTCAAGGCCGCCGCCGTTCAGTTTGCCGTTGACCCGGCTGGAACTGTACTTGACCATGTCGCCGGTGGTTTCCACGTCAATCTTCAGCGCCGGATCCACAAGAATTTCTCCCCAGTCGGTCCGCATGGACAGCGTGGCTTTGGTGGCGGCGGGCAGTGTGGCATCGACCAGGCCGTGGGTGGAGACAAGATGAATGGGGCTTTTGAGCCCGGCACTGAAGTCGGCTTCGATCTCGCCGTGAACGGTCTTGATGTTGAGCGGGCCCGTTACGTTAAAGAGGTGAATTCCGGAATGAACGGTAGACGATTCAATCTCACTCTCCACATTACGAACCTTGATGTCTTCGCCATACGGCGAGGAGTGGGAGATGGCAATGCTGACTCCCTTCGGTACGAGGATCTTCACCCGTGGCCCGTCCATCTTCTTGAGCTGGTAAACTTCATAGGTGTTTCCCTTGTCAAGCACCGCCAATCCAACGCCGGTGTTATCCTCCAGGCCCATGCTGTTAATAGCGCGCAAACCAGAGGCCCGTGTGTCTTTTTCAGAATTGCCGTCCATCGACATGAAAACGATTTCACTTCCCGTGCTCCCTTCAATGGTGACATGGTTGATTTCCTTGAGCACCAGTTTACCACTACTCTTGGCAAGTTTGTATTCTTGAGCGAAAAGTTGGCCTGACATAACAAGCAATGCGAGGGCCATTATCAAAATCTTTTTCATGTTGTAATTTTTTTCTACTGTTACCAGCGGTTGTTCAATTGGTTACACTCATTTTGTGCGCCGCAGATAAACATTTCCATACGGTGACTCAAACCGGTAGCCAGGTCCGGTGCCAAGCTTCGCCGAAACAACGGTATGGAAATCTTCATCTCTGGTGTTATCGCGATTAGAGAGATTCAAATCGCTGTAGATATGACCATAATTGGTTTCAGCCACGAGTTCACCCGTAGCATTCTCGGCAAGTGAGGCATCCACTCCGCCATAGGTGGCCTCCACACGCAGCGGTCCATTGAATTGCTTCACCTCAACCATTCCATAAACCGACACAAGGGAAGTCTGCATTTTGGAGGGAATGTGGATATCCAGTGTGATGTCAATATCCAATCCACGGTTCATCATGTCGAAGTGGCTCAGGTTCTTCTCTTTCTTGTATTTCCGATACTCGCTTTCACTGTGAAAGACAGTTTTTACGCCATCCTTGATCACGCTGATGCGTTGGGGGAGATCGTCCATGTCTTTGATCTTTCCCCGGATGTCGATGACTTCTCCGCCCGTGTTGGCGTCAATGACAAAAGCATGGTCGCTTTCGCCATCGTTAATGCTCACCGTTCCCTGGATGGATATTTCGTTCTTGTCCCAGGTGCTGATCTTGATTAACTCCGGGTAGTCGAAGGTGATTCGCACCTGTTGGCCGGACCTCACGGGAATTATCTTGTCCAACTTGGTTTGCCCGAAGGCGAAGGTTGAGACGAACAGGGCCGTTATGAGAATTAAGGGTCTCATGGTTGATTCTGGTTTAAATGGTTGGCTCTTATTTCTTTCTCAAGTACACTTTGCCATAACTGCTGCTGATGTCGACGGACATGCCGCCGCCATTGATTTTACCGCTTACCCGGTTCTCGTCGTCGAGGGAGCGATCTACGTCGATCTTGAATTCGGGAGAAGCATAAAGTTCTCCGTAGGACGTGCTCATTCGCAGGTTTGCCTTCACCGTGGAGGGAAGTGTGACATCGGCGTAACCATAAACAGAGACAATTGAGAGTGGGCCCTTCACATTCTGATCGAAGGTTGCCTCAATGTGGCCGTAAATGGTCTTCACGGTTGCAGGACCTGTTACGTTGATCATCTCGAGGCTATTGTAGTTCGATGAGAATTCAATTTCCGATTCGAGATTCCGGAAGGTGACATCACCGCCATATTGCGATTCGAAGGCATAGGAAACCGTGACACCTTTCGGAACCTGGATTCGGATTTCGGGTGAATTCATCTTCTTGAGTTGACGAACGATGACGGATCCACCCTTCTCCTCGACGTTGATGCCCAACCCCGTATTGTCGTCGATTCCAAGACCATTGATTTCCTTGAGGCCCTTGGCGCGCTCGTCTTCCTTTTTGTCGCGGTCCTTGCCGCTGAAGATGATTTCATTTCCGCTGTAGCCTTCCACCGTTACGCGGCCAATGTTGATCTCAAGTCGGCCGGTGTTCCGGGCGATTTTGTATTCCTGGGCGCTGACCCATTGGGTACAGGCGGTCAAGGCCACTACAATCAATAACTTTTTCATGGTAATATCTTTTTCAAGAGAGTTTTAGGATGCCGTTGTAGGCTTCGTCTTTTACTGCCTTTATATTCTTTTCGTCTTCTACTATTCGTTCAAGGTCTTTGATTACAGTCTTCTCTTTCATGCGCACCAGCAGCTGGATGAGGGCGATTTGAACCACAGGGTCATTCTGGGTAGCGAGGGAAGAGATAAGGGCCTTTCGTACCGCCGATTCGCCCTGGAATTTGCCCAGCGCATCGAGAGCCGCCAGGCGCACGTTCGAATTGGGATCTTCGTTGAGCGTGCGAACCAGTGCGTTAACGACTTCATCATCAGCGGTAGCCATCGTAAGGGCGACGTTAACGCCCTGCAAACGCTGGCTGGCTGAGCCTTCGTTGCCCAGCATGGATTGCATCATCAGCTTCGTGCTCTCCATTTCCTTTCTCAGCGCGACCAGTTCATCCTGCTGGCGCTGCTGCGATGAGATCCAGTATCCGGCCGCGACCCCTGTCACCACAAGGGCTACGGCGGCTGCCGCACGAAGGAAGACGGGGGTAAAGAGAACTTGCCTGCCTGCGGGGCGGTGCTGCATTTCCAGTTCCAAGGCCCGGTGAAAGGCTGCCTTGAGCCGGGAACTGGGCTCAATCATGGCCGATTGGTCCATGGCTTTCATTACGTGGCGAAGCTGCTCGTAGAGTTTGTACGCATCCTGATCACGAGCCAATAGCTTTTCCACCGAGGCGCGCTCGCTGTCCGACAGCTTGCCGTCGATGTAGTCGATAAGGAGGGATTCCAGTTGTTCTCTTTCCATGGTCAGATCTTTTCTAATTCGAAATAGTTCTCTCTCAGTTTGCCGATGGCGCGGTGCACCTTCACCTTGATGTTGGCAACCGTTGTGTTGAGCAATTGAGCAACCTCTTCGTACTTCAGGTGCTGAAAACGGGTTAGCACCAGCAGTTCGCGTTGTTCATCGTTGAGCATGGCCAACGACCGGATGAGAAGCCGCTCCTGGTCTTCTTGTCGCAGCGAATCGTTGGCATCCGCCAGTTCGTCGCTGAATCGTTCAACATCCATCGTGCTTCGGTTCTCGTTCCGTGTAGCCTGATAGTGGTCGGCGAACACATTTCGGGCCACCTGATAAATCCACGACTGAAACTTCAGCCCTTGCTTGTAGGAAGTCCGGTACCGGATCATGCGCACGAAGACATTCTGCGTCAGGTCTTCGGCCGTGTCGCGGTCCACCGTCATGCGCACGAGGTAGTTATAGAGCCGCTTGTGGTAGCGATCAAACAACAGGGAGGCCTGCTGCAGATCGCCGTCCTTCACGGCTTCCATGAGCTGTTCATCCGTCATCCAAGTGCGCTGTTTGGGGCCCGAGTCCTTTTGTCGCGAATTCTGACCTTGTTACCGGAAGGTTGTTGAAAGGTTACAAAAGGTACCCAAAATGGAGGCATGTACAGGAAATAGATAACTTAGGGCCGCAAAAAATTCCATATTATGAAGCGAGTCCTTGTTCTTATTCTCTTCCTCGTGCCGACTGGTCTGGCCATCGCCCAGGAAAACCTCCTGGTGATCCAGGGCGGCACTGCATCATCAAGCGGGAATGCGCTGGGGAGCAAACTAACAGGATTCAAAGTCAATGGCTCCTGGGAGTTCCAACCCATGGGTGACAAATGGACCATGGGCGGCTCAATCGGGTACGTTCAGCTCTCGGCATCGGTCGCCAATGGAACGGTAAAAGTGACGTCCATACCCATAGCGTTCGTCGGGCGATATATGTTCGGGGGCGAGAAATTCAAGGGATTTGTTCGCGGGTCCCTGGGGACTCAAATCTCGAACGGCTCCTATTCGGGATCCGTTGTCGGCACCAGTGATTCACAGTGGGGGATGACGGCAAGTATTGGCGCAGGGGTTATGTACTGGGTTAGCACAAAAGTTTTCGTAAGCGGGGAGTATGAGTGGCTGTGGCTTTCCAATGCAATTCAGGATTCGGGAAGCGTCGGTTGCATCATGGGTGGCGTGGGAATGAGGTTCTGAGCGGAAATGCGTCCATTTCAGGAGGGTGTGGTGGGGATTGGAAATCCAATGCTTTGCTTATTTTTGCCGTCCCATATCGGGATGTAGCACAGCCCGGCTAGTGCGCTACGTTCGGGACGTAGAGGTCGCTGGTTCGAATCCAGTCATCCCGACATTGCCCGCCGAAGCCCCGACTTGCGTCGGAGTGTAGGCGGGCTCTTTTATAGTAGTGTGAGCATGATTACAACGGACATTTGCATTATCGGCGCCGGCCCCGTGGGACTTTTTGCCGTATTTGAAGCCGGACTTCTAAAAATGCGGTGCCACCTCGTGGATGTACTCCCACAGGTCGGCGGACAGTTAACGGAAATTTATCCCAAGAAGCCGATTTACGACATTCCCGGCTACCCCGAGGTGAACGCGCAACAGTTGGTCGACAACCTCATGAAGCAGATTGCGCCCTTCAAGCCAACCTTCACGCTCGGTGAACGTGTGCGGATGGTGAACAAATTGGGGGACGGAGGTTTTGAAGTTACCACGTCGGAGGGAACCCTGATTACCTGCAAAGCGATCGTCATTGCTGCCGGCCTGGGGTCGTTTGAGCCCCGCAAACCGGCTATTGAAAACCTGGAGAAGTACGAGGCAAAGGACAAGGGCATTCTCTACATGATCAAAGATCCCGAGACGTTCCGCGGTAAGCGGGTTGTTTTGGCCGGAGGCGGTGACTCAGCCCTCGACTGGACCCTCTTCCTGTCCGCCGTGGCGGGTAAGCTGACGTTGGTTCACCGCAACGAAACCTTCCGTGGTGCACCTGACTCGGGCGAGAAAGTTTTTGCCCTGGCCCGTGAAGGGAAGATCGATCTCTACATGAATGCCGACCTGCAGTCCGTGCAGGGAGCGGATCGTCTTGAATCGGTTACACTCCTGGACAAGAACCAGCAGCCGGTGGTGATAAACACCGACTACCTCATTCCGCTCTACGGATTAAGCCCCAAGCTGGGACCGATTGCCGATTGGGGATTGGCGCTGGATAAGAACAACATCCAGGTGAATACGCTGGATTATTCCACCAGTGTGCCGGGGATCTACGCCATTGGCGACATCAACACGTACCAGGGAAAATTGAAGCTGATACTTTGCGGGTTTCACGAGGCTGCGCTTATGGCGCACAGTGCCTTCAAGCATGTGTACCCGAATCAGAAGCCGAGTTTCAAGTACACCACCGTAAGTGGAGTTAATGAGTTTTAAGGGTTAATAAGCAAAGAACGTCAGCCGGACATGGCCAGCCGACGTTCTAAGGAAGCTCGTTCGGAGCAGGATTAGCTGTTTACTTCTTTTTCGGAGGATAGGATTTGAAGATCTGCTGAACACCGTAGGTGATGTTCTGCTGTTTCTTTTCGGGTGACGGGTTATCTTCGAGCGTCTTGGTTCCGCGTCCTTGCCATACCAGTTTTTCTGTTGACCGGTCAATCATATTGACGAACAGCGTTCCCTCCACGTAATTCTCCACGTTGATGTGGGTGGTTCCTCCATAGCCGGGACCCCAGCCGTACCGGTAAGGTCCATAATAACCACCAGTGTTGGTAGCCGTAGCTGTCTGTTTCTGTTCAAGTTTCACCTGCAGATCAAGCAACACGTCCTGAGACGAGGATGACTTGGTAAATCCTTTGGCCGTCATTTCATTGTCAATGGCTGACAGCACGCGTTGACGGTCAAGTTCCTGGATGGGATAGTTCTTTGCCTCGTCGGTGAACTCATACGTCTTGTACTTGGTGAAATCCGCTGAGTTGTCAAAATCATAGGTCACCTTAATGCTGCTGCAGGAGGCCAGGACAAGCAGTGAGAGATAGAATAGTTTCTTCATGGGAGTGGGGGTTGAATGGCTTTAAATATAGATGATTTGATTGAATCAACTCATAGTGATTGAGGGTTAGAAATACTCCCCCAAATTGATGTACCAGTTCCAACCTTCGGCCCCGTATGCAAAATCAAACGTGAGGTTGGTGTTGGAATGACGATTGAACTTAAGACGCAGGCCCAGACCAGCAGCAAGGTGCGTGTTGATAAAATTTCCGGCTTTGTCGGAATAGGTTTGAGCGTTGCTGAAGACCGTTCCTCCGAAGAAACCGGACGAGGAAATATCAAAGCGATACTCAACCTCGCCGTAGATCCAATGCGCACCACGAAAGCGATTGGCGACATATCCTCGACCGGCCCGCCCCGAGGGATCATCAAAAGTGGCAGGCAAGTTAAGGTACGGCACACGCCCAAAGGTGCCCATATAGAAGGTGCGCCCAGCCAGAATCTTGTGCCGGGTTCTTGACAACGAAAGATATCGACGAACATCAACATAGACAGACCCCCAATCCTCAGTACTTCCCATCGCCTTCCTGTTCGCCCTCAGGATCAGGGCTGTATACATCCCGTTCTCCGGATTCACCGGATTTTTCCGGTTGTCACGCAGAATGTTAATGGTGACACCTGAGGAGACGGAGGTTGGACCGGTACCTATCCCGAATTGTTTGAAATCGCTGGGCGTTTCGGGAGTCGGATCTCGTTCGGTGATTCCCCAGAAATAGTCGAGGTTATAGCCAACACCGAGGTAGAAGTTGGGTAAGACACGGGTAACTGCAGAGAAGTACGTACGCACCTGCGAATGTTCAATCACCGTATAGTCTGAAGGAGGCACGCCTCCACCGATTCCCCAGTCCCTCATTCCGTTGTACAGAATACGAAAGTCGCCACTGCCGTTCCATTCATTTCTGGGAAACCAGATGTAGGGCGATAACAACAAACCATAACTGGTTGTAAAATTGGTGTAAGGATAGAAGTAGATCGTGCTCAGGTTGGTTTCCTTGGCCATATAAAAGGAAGCATTGATCGCGGAAATGGACACCTCTCCCTTGCCTCCAGAAGAAGCCGGAGCAATGGGAATCACAGAAAAATGAACCTTTCCCTCCGTCTCATCCTGGGGCTTCTTGCTAAACGTGGACGAGAATAATCGCGATCCAAAATCGATCAAGTCGGTCTTTTCAAGTTGTTTAAGGCCAAGCGAGTCTCGTGATTTGTCTTGACCCGTTGCCTCCGTCAAGCATAAAGCAAGGCATAGTCCGGCAAAAAATAAGTTGAACGTCAACCGGAATGTCCAGGCCATATCACAAAGATACGCCTGACCGGAGTGAAACCTTAACCGGTTACTGCCACCCTCCGCCAAGTGCTTTGTAGAGCATGACGGTTGCCTGTAGTTGTCGCTGAAGGGTTGTCGAGGCCTGTAGTTCGGCATCCAACAAGGTGCGTTCGTTGTCCAGCACTTCAAGGTAGTTGGTGAAGCCGCTGTCGTAACGCTCGCGTGAAAGCCGGGTAGCTCCCCGAGCGGCTTCCACTTGGCGGCCGCGTGCTTCATACTCCCGGGCATAGGTATTCACGGCGATCAACGCGTCTTCCACTTCACCAAAAGCCGCAAGTGCAGTCTTTTCATATCGCAGGCGCGATTGTTCGGTCTTCGCCCGCTCAATCTCAACGCGGCGCTTATTCTTGTTAAAGGCAAACAGAGGGCCTGTAATGGAACCTGCGAGGTTCCATATGCCGCTTTCCGATGCGATCGCAGAAAGGTCATTGCTCGCAACCCCCAGCGCTCCAGTGAGACTAATCGTTGGAAAACGCGCTGCCTGGTAAACCCCGATACGTTCGTTTTGTGCAATCCATTGTTGTTCCGACTGACGAACATCGGGACGACGCAAGAGCAACTGCGAGGGCAGGCCTGCCGGAATCTTCACGATCTGTTGCTGCCGGTTTTCAAGCCCCCGGTCAATGGCTCCGGGCATGTTTCCAAGCAGGATGCTTAACGCGTTTTCGGTTTGACGAACATCGCGCTCCAGGCTGGGCACGAGCGCGGCGGCAATGGCTTCCTGTGTTTCTGCCTGAAACTTATCCAGTTCAGCAACTTCGCCTCCCTTGAACCGTAACGTAATGATTCGGGTGGCCTCTTTTCGAAGTGCCAAGGTTGCCTCCGCAATGGCCAGCCGGTCATCAAGGCCGCGCAACTGGAAATAGATGGCTGCAACCTGAGAAACTAGACTTGCCGTTACGGCGCGCTGATTTTCAATGGAAGCGGTCAGTTCGGCCTTTGCCGATCGATTTCCATGACGAGCCTTTCCCCAGATGTCAAGCTCCCAGGAAAGGAGGCCGAGACCATAATAGAGGTCGCGCTGCTGAATCCCCAAATCATTGGCCTGTTGGTTGTTCAGGTTGATGGCACTGGCGCCGGCTGAGTAATTCAGGCTGGGCAGTATGTCTGCTTTGGCGACACCAGCCGCGGCTCGTGACTCATCGATCTTGGCCATCGCCGTCAGCATGTCGTAGTTCTGCTTTAGCGCCGTGGCAATCAAACCCTGAAGCACCGGATCCTGGTAGACTTGAGCCCATTTCATTACTTCTGTTGAATCGCCGGCCGTAACACTGGCTGTCCGGTAAGCGTCAGGAGTTTTCTTTTCCTGCTTGTCGATCTTCGGGCCGACCAGACAACCCGAAAGAGCAAACGCTATGAGCAGTACTGCTAATCTTGCTTTCATGCTTTCTGCCCCTCCGCGGCTTCAGCCTTCTTTCCGGCCAATTTTTCGATCATGACAAACAGCGACGGCACCAGCAACACGCCTAGTATGGTGGCGATCAGCATTCCGCTGAATACCGTCATGCCCATGACCTTTCGACCTTCGGCGCCAGCGCCCGTGGCGCGTACGAGCGGCACCACGCCAAGGATAAACGCGAAGGCGGTCATTAGAATGGGCCTGAGACGCAGTCGCGCTGCTTCTGTAGCCGCCTCGAGAGCCGACTTACCGCTTTCGACACCGGCTTTGGCGAATTCAACAATCAGGATAGCATTTTTTGCAGCCAGACCAATCAGCATGACTAATCCGATCTGAGCAAAAACGTTATTGTCGTAACCCATAAGGAAGAATCCAGTTAGCCACAACCCGAAGAAAGCACCAAATACAGCAAATGGTGTTCCCAGCAACACGGAAAAAGGCAGTGACCAGCTTTCGTATTGCGCCGCAAGAATCAGGAACACAAAGAGCAAAGCCATCAGGAAGACCACGCCTCCGCTACCCGCGGCTTTTTTCTCCTGATACGACATGTTGGCCCATTCGTAGCCCATATCCTTCGGCAGAACTTCAGCAGCGACTTCCTCAAGGGCAGTGAGCGCCTGATCGGAGCTGAATCCCGGCGCAGGAGCCCCACCCAATTCGGCAGCACGGAACAGGTTGAAGCGGTTGGTAAATTCGGGTCCAGTCGTTCGCGTCACCGTCACGAGCGTTGAAAGAGGAACCATCTCCCCATTTGGGGTTCTTACGAAGATCTTATTCAGGTCTTGAGGGTTAACCCGATAATCCCCCTCCGCCTGTAGAAAGACCTTGTACTGCCGACCAAACCGGTTAAAGTCGTTGATATAGGCAGCGCCCAGCGCCGCTCCAATGGTTTGATTGACATCCTCCAAGCGCAAGCCAAGCTTGAGCACCTTGTCCCTGTCTACGTCGAGATAGACCTGCGGTACATTGGTCCTGTAGGTGGAATAAATGCGCCCGATTTCCGGTCGCTGGCTGGCGGCCTGAATGAAACGCATCGTGTTATCGGAAAGGTACTGTGGCGTGTTTCCACCACGATCCTGGAGCATCATGGTAAAGCCTGCCGATGAACCCAGTCCCTGAATCGGAGGAGGACCAAACGCAAAGACGGTGGCCTCCGGAATCTGGGTGGCCAGTTCGCGATTCAATTTTTTCATCAGCGCAGCGACCGTCATTTCTGGACGGTCCTCCCATGGCTTCATGGAAACAAAGAAGAAACCGAAGTTTGGTGAATACGAGTTGGTGAGCATGCTGAACCCGTTGATCGCCGTGAACGTCTCGATCGATTCTTCTTTGGCCAGCATCTTTTCGACCGTTGCGCAAGTGGCCCCAGTCCGTTCAAGCGACGATGCATCGGGCAACAAGACGTTGACCAGGAAATAACCCTGATCTTCTTCCGGAACAAAGCCTCCGGGGATCCGTCGCCCTAACAGCACGATTGCGGTGATCAGGATGGCCAGCAAAATCACTGTGCGGACAAACTTCTTCATAAAGAAGGAAGCAAAACCCACATAGCCTGTAGTGAACTTATCAAAGACAGCATTGAAACCGTCAAAGAACCTGCCCAACCATCCGCCTGTCTTCTGCTGCGGCTTAAGCAACAAGGCGCTGAGGGCGGGGCTTAATGTCAACGCGTTGAACGCGGAGAAGGCCACGGAAATGGCAATCGTGATGGCGAACTGCTGATACAAACTTCCTGTAATTCCGCCCATACCGGCCACGGGTACAAATACGGCACAAAGAATAAGTGCGATGGCCACCACAGGTCCGGATACCTCCTTCATGGCCTGCACCGTTGCTTCCTTCGGCGTTTTGCCGTGTTCAATGTGGTGCATCACGGCCTCAACCACCACGATGGCGTCGTCGACCACAATACCGATCGCCAGCACGAGCCCAAGAAGCGACAATACGTTGATGGAGAACCCAAGCAGCGGGAAGACCATGAACGTGCCCACCAGCGAAACAGGTACCGTGAGCAGAGGAATGAGGGTGGCACGCCAGTTTTGCAAAAAGATGAACACGACCAGGATCACCAGGACGACCGCCTCAAACAACGTGTGAATGATCTCTTCAATGCCGGCTTCAACAGCCAGCGTGGTATCAAGCGGAATGAGATAGGAAAGGTCCTCCGGGAAACGCGACTCGAGTTCGATCATCGTTTCCTTCACTTTCTGGGCCACGTCCAGCGCGTTAGAGCCCGGCACCTGGTAAATGGCAATGGCTGCTCCCGGCTGGGAGTTGATACGGCCAGTGGAGTTGTAGTTTTCTGTGCCGAGTTGCAAACGTGCGACATCTTTTAGCCGTACCTGAGATCCGGATGCGTTGGTACGAACAATAATATCCCCGAATTCCTTTTCGGTCACCAAACGATCCTTTAACATGACCGTATAGGTAAACTGGGTTCCTTCCGGCGCGGGGTTGCCGCCGAACTTACCTGCCGGAGCGATGGCATTCTGGGCTTTTACCGCATTGATCAGGTCACCCATGCTCATGCCCAATTTTGCCAGCTGGTCAGGTTTAACCCAGATCCTCATGGAATAGTCGCTGCCGCCAAAAAGTTTCACGTCGCCGACTCCCTGAATGCGCGATATGGCGTCTACAATATTGATGTTGGCGTAATTCGAGAGGAAGAAGTTGTCATACGTTCCGTTGGGTGACTTAAGTCCCACGAGCATGAGGGGAAAGGCAAGGGCTTTCTTGGTGACTACGCCCATGGCCTTCACTTCATTGGGGAGAATGGCCTCTGCCTGGTTCACGCGATTCAGCGTAAGCATGTTGGAGTTGTCAAGATCGACACCTACCTGGAAAGAGACGCGAAGCGTGAGCGTTCCGTCACTGGCATTGATCGATTTCATGTAGATCATGTTCTCGACCCCGTTCACTTTCTGTTCGATAGGTGTAGCCACGGCCTGTTCCACATTGATGGCATTGGCGCCCTGGAACGTGGTCGTTACCTGAACTTCAGGTGGGGTGATATCGGGATACTGCGCAATGGGCAAGGATTGCATCGAAATCAACCCCACCAACACAATGATGATTGATATCACCATGGCCACGATGGGCCGCCGGATAAAAAATTCTGCCATGACCGGGGAATTAAATTTTGGGGCTTTCGGCCTTTACTGCCACAGGGGTAATTACGGTATTCACCCGGAGGGCAGCGTTCCCAACGAGGGCGACGCGGTCGGTTGCTTCCAGCCCCTTCTGAATGATCCAGTTTTCTCCGTAACGAGCACCGGCTTCTACGACCCGGATCTGAAGCTTGTTTTCCTTGTCAACAACATATACCTGATAGGTGCCTTGAATTTCGGTGACAGCCCGTTGCGGTACCAATAACGCCCCTGGGAGAGAGGCCACCACCATCCGCACACGCGCGAATTGTCCTGGGCGGAGAATCTTGTCCGGGTTGGGGAAGACGGCTTCCAGTGTCAGCGTGCCTGTAGCCGGGTCGATCTCGCGATTGGCCGCATTCAATTGTCCCTTTTGCGCGTGAATGGATCCGTCAGCCAGGATCAGTTGTGCTTCGCTGTTTATTTTTTCTCCGGAGAGGATGCGCTTGCGGAACGCGAGGTACTCACGCTCGGAAATGGAGAAACGAACGCGCATGGAATTGGTACTTGAGAGTGTATTGAGAATGAGCAGGTTGATACCACCGACAAAATCGCCGACATCGGCTTTGCTTATGCCGATGGTTCCATCGATAGGTGCCGTAATCCGACAGTAGCCTAACTCGATTTGTGCATTTTCTAGGTTCGCCGACATGGCCTTTTTCCTGGCCAATGCAGCATCGTATTGACCCTGGGCTGCAACCAGTTCACGCTGGCTCACCGCATTCATCTCGGCCAACGGCTTGATACGGTCCAGGTCATTCTTTGCTTTGACCAGGTTGGCATCGGCTTCGGCCAACTGTCCGCGCGCCGCTTCTACTTTGGTTTGATAAGGTAGTGGGTCAATCGTGTAGAGCAGTTGCCCCTTTTTTACCTCGGAACCCTCTGCAAAATGGCGGCCGGTCAGCCACCCCTGCACACGCGCCCGAATATCAACATCGGAGCCCCCAAAGGTCTGTCCGACAAAGTCTTCGGTGACATCCACATTCTGCTGGATGACCTGGGTCACGGGGACCTCCGGAGATTGCTGCTGAGCGCCTTGCTCTTTCTTGCAGGAGGCCAGCGACAGGAGGGCAACTAAGATCAGCGTACGATACATAGAGAGACGGTGTTTTGTGAGAGGCAATATGTTATTTGTTACTAAGAGGCAAACTCCGCAAAGTTGAGCAAAAAGAAAGGACCAGACGAGTGCCTGGTCCCGTTACCTTAAGATGATTCTTGTCAGTTCTTTACCATCGACCTTGCAGGGGGGGCCTGTTTGAGTGCTTTTGGCTTTTCGTTGATGAACGTGTAGAAGAAGATCCGGCCATATTCGCCGCCCGACAGCAGGAAGTTTACACTCATGCCATCGGCAATGGCCATCATGTCGTCTTCTGACATGGACTTCAAAAAGCCAGGATCCACCCCTTTACCCAGCGTAGCAAAAGGCTCGTAACTTCCGTCAGCTTTTTGAATCATGATCGGGCGCTTCATTTTTCCATTGGCTACGTCCACACGACCCAGGTAACACTGGCTTGTGCCACTCTCGCTGTCACGCAGGCTGATGATAACATCATGGGTCCCGTCTGTTACGGCCGCTGCTCCGCGTTCACGAAAGAGGGAGTACCATTCTTTGAAGCAGTTGCTGCCGCCACTTTGTCCTTGTTGACTGCCGCCGCCCTGACCATCTTTACCCTTAGGGGGTCCACCTTTTTGCGCAAAGGCCGACAGGGGCAGGATGAGCAGTAGTAACAGGATAAGTTTCGCTGAGGATTTCATACGTTGGAGTTTAGTTTGCTGAAATTAGGAAGGTGAATTGAGATTATCAATTTCGATCGTATTGTCAGGTTGTCGTGTTTGAAGGAGGTGGGAGGGTACCGGTTTGGGCTGGCTCCAGCCACTCAATGGTAAGCTTGTAGGTGAGCGAGAGGATAACGGCGCCAAGAAACAAGCCCACGAACCCTGTCGCCACAAAGCCTCCAATCGCGCCAAGGAAGATAACCAGCATGGGCACTGGCGCACCTTTTCCCAGCAGCCAGGGCTTTAAGACATTGTCGATGGTCAACACGATGATGCTCCACACCGTGAAAAGGATTGCCGTAAGCGTGGTGGAGGTTGACCAAACGTAAATGACGATTGGAATCACAATGGGACCAACGCCAACCTGGATGATGGCAAGCACCAGGCAAAGTACGGCCCACAGACCGGCCAGCGGCACACCGGCTATGAAGAATCCAAGACTTGCCATGATTGTTTGGATGATCGCAACGCCGAGAATTCCTTTCACCACCTGGCGGATGGTGGTTTCGGTGAGTTTCACGAACTCCTGCCCACGTTCACCAACCAAACGGATAAAAACAAGTTCAGCCGCCTCACCACCCGACTTCGAATAGGCCAACATTACCCCGGCGATGATGACGGCGACAATAAATTCCAGTATACCAACTCCCACACCAGTGAGCGCACGAAAAATCCATTTGACAACGCTTTCCAGTTGATCCCGGTATTCGGTTACGAAAGTTTGCATGCTGGTCGCGGCAAGCTTCCACAAGTCTACAATAGGTTTGGCGAACGCAGGCCACGATTTCACGTGTTCATCGGGCGGAGGTATGATGCTCCCCTCTTGTTGGTAGGTATCCCTCAGGTGGCGAATTCCATCAATCAGCGAATCGGCAAGCAATATGCAGGGGATGATGATGATAACAAGTAAAAATACCACCAAAAGGGTGGCTGTGAGACCACTGCGATTCTTCAATCGCTTCTTCAATGTTTGAAAAAATGGAGACAAAGTGACGGCGATGATAACCCCCCAAATCAATAAGGGTATGAAGGGCTTTAAAATAGTCAGGCACCAAAACAAGAGTGCCGCCAGTAAACCGAGACGAACGGCTATTTCAATGGCAGGACGCATATAGGGTGAATCGTCGCCTGGGGTCAAATCTTCTTTCATGGGTGGCGTATGGTCTCACAATATCGGAAAATCATGGATCATAGGAAGCGAGGAAAGGAGGGGCTGACAAATGTCAGGCAGGTTGAAAGCCGTTCACGATAACTTGCACATTCCTGTTTTTGTCGTCGTGCCTGAGAATGCAACCAATTTGCAGAACTTGGGTAATCGGCCGGGAAATGATAGTTTTGCATCCCATTTATTTAACCTCTCTTTATGAACAGACCGCAATCTTACCTCCTTTCATTCCTGCTGGTGGCTGTCTTGACTTCGCCCACGTTGGCACAGGGTGTTAAGCTCACAGCCTTTGGCGGATACACGATTCAAGACAAGGTATATGGCTACTATGGCGACGGCATCATCGGTGATGGCGGCCATTTTGGCGTAAATCTGTCCTATGAAAAGTCCAGCAACCTGGCCGTTGACTTATTGTACAGCTATCAATCAACTACATTTAAGGTTACGGACTACTACAGTGGCATCAATCCGAAGGTCTCCAATACGAGCGGATCGGTGAGCTATCTCATGCTCGGTTCAAAGCACAGTCCTGATTTCAACGCAAAAGTTTCTCCGTATGGCGGCGTTCTGGTGGGTGCCGCCATATTCAATTCCAGCGTAACATCCGAATCGTGGAAGTTTGCCGTTGGCCTGCGATTGGGCGCAGTATACCACGTCAATGAAAAGATTGGCATTATGATACAGTCCCAATTGATGATGCCGGTTCAGGGCGTTGGAATTTATTTTGGAACGGGAGGAGCTGGCGCCGGAACCACAACGTCAGCGACGCAGCTGGGCTTCACGGGTGGACTTGAATTCAAGATTCGTTAAATGAAACAAAAAATCATTCTGATTATGAGAAGGAAATTCATTGTGTTAACGCTGATGGCTTCCCAATTCCTGCTTTGGGGTTGCTACCTGCAGGGTCCGGAATACACGGAAGAGCTGGACCTGGTATATTCTAACTACGACAAGAACTTTGACTTCGCAGGCAAGGGCACCTACTCACTCCCTGACAAGATTGTGAAAATTACAGGCGAGCCGACGGCTCCGCCGGAATACATTAAGGACATTTACGGCTTGCCAGTCCTTGCCCAGATCGAGGCCAATATGACGGCGCTGGGTTGGACAAAAGTTGATGTTAGCGCTTCGCCGGATGTTCAATTGCTCCCAGCCGCCTGGACAACCACGTCAATTATTTATGGTGGGTATTACGGTGGATACTGGTGCTGGTACTACCCTTACTATTGCGGTGGCGGCTGGTACTACCCCTATTACCCCGTAAGCAGCTACACGACCGGTACGTTGTTGATGACCATGGCCTCACCGAGCGATGAGAGTACCGACGGCAGCCTTCGCGTGGTTTGGACCGGCGCCATCAACGGGTTGCTCCAGGGTACCTATGAAATTTCCCGCATCAAGGATGGCGTGGATCAGGCATTCAAGCAATCCCCCTATTTGAAAACCAATTAATCATCCCCGAAAAGAAACCAATCATGAAAAAGATCTTTCTTCTTGTGTTGATGTCCGGGGCGCTGATGACTACGGTACAGGCCCAGAACACGTTCTCCATCCAATATGGCTTGGGGTTTGGAGGCACGATGAACAACTACATCACTTCGGCCAGTTGGCGTGGGGTGACCTTCGAATACAAACTCTATCCCCAACCGAATATCAGCATAGGCATCGACGCGGGATGGAACCACTACTACGAACGCAGAGCGTTTGACACGTATACCAATGGAACCGCTTCCTTCAGCGGGGTACAGTTCCGGTATGCCAATGCAGTTCCGATTTACATTACCACAAGCTACTATTTCTCACCAGGTGAGAAGATCAATCCCTTCATCGGGGTAGGTATTGGCACTATTTATATGGACCGATACACCGATATGGGCATCTTCCGTGTTTCGGAAGATAACTGGCATTTCGCCATGAAGCCTGAGGCCGGTGTGAGGGTAAACCTCGCCATGGATATGGACCTGATTCTAGCCTTTCGCTACAATAATGCATTCAAAACCTCCGATGCGAACAATCAAAACTACATGACGTTCAACATCGGATTTGTCTGGAAATAGTTAACCCCAAAAATTCTAACCTGAGACTATGAAAAAAGCGATTCTTCTCGGCGCCTTCCTGTTGGGAGCCATGATCCTCAATGCACAACCCACTGTGGATGAAATCAACCTGATCCAGAGTGCCTACGGCATGGAAAAACGTGCCATTGTCGAGCAGTATATGAAGCTGACCGACGCCGAAGCGGCCGGATTCTGGAAGGTGTACGACGAGTACGAGGCACAGCGCAAGGAATACGGTAAAACCCGTGTTCAGGTATTGGTCGACTATGCCAATAACTACGCCAGCCTGACCGACGAAAAGGCGGCCGAACTGATCAAGGCTTCACTCAACAACCAGATCGCATTCACGAAGTTGCAGCAATCTACCTTCGGAAAGATGTCGAAAGTGATTTCGAAGAAGCGCGCAGCCCAGTTCATTCAACTGGAGAATTACCTGGAAACGGTCATTCGCCTCAACATTGCCGATGACATTCCGTTCCTCGGGGAACTGGATGACACGCGAAAGAACTAGGTTAATCTGACGTAAAGAAAGTAAGGGGCCATGTGCCCCTTTTTTTATTTGCATTGGTCGCTGTTGGCGACGAAGTATCGCTCAAGGCCGGCGTAAATCTGCTCTTCTTTGATGGTCAGTTCCGTTGTCAGATCAGGCAAGCCCTTATCAAAAACAAGGTGCAGTTTCCCTTTTTCGCCGATTCCCTCCACCGACCAAGTGCCTGTTAGCTTCCCTTTGTACTCAGGATTCTGGTGCTGAAGTATGCCTTTCTTCTTCACCTTAGCCGAGAATTTCCCGTTGGCGCACAAGTGCACGGTGGTCTCCTTTGAACCGTCTTCCAGGAAGGCATACGTGGTCAACATCTTATTCGTTAGGAAATCCTTCCATACAAAGTCGCCATACGGTGATGCCAGCGACGGGGCTTCAAAAAGGCTGGAGGTCATGAACGCGTCGACCACCTTCTTCACCGCATCATATTCTCCCGCGGGCATGACGCCAAGCGCGGTGACACACGGTCCGCTGTCGCCGCAACGAGCCACGGCATATCCCTTGAATCCCTTGTTGATATAATCACCCGTCGCAATCACTTCGGCAGCCAGAACGCCGTTTTTCAGGGTGGAATTCTTTGTCTTGAGTCCTATTTGCCCGTTCATGTCAACGCCTTCATCCCACACCTGCTTCAGCAAATCGATCGGACCTGTCTCCCGGCCCAACACAAAAATTTCCGCACCGGATGTGGTCGAGGTGAGCAAAAAGACTTCGCTTTGCCGCGGAAGCACGCCTGTCCACCCGGCGGGAACGGCAGCCCTGAATCCCAACCGCGGCGCATACAACGCCTCGCCGGCTTCATACACTTTTCCAGGTTGAATACGCTTTGACTGAGCGCTGCACAGCGAACACGCACCGACTAACATCACTAACCACAGACGATTCATATGAAAGGAGTTTGCCACTTGCGAAAATAAACGTAATCCCCGGTGAGTCCTACTCCGGTTTCGACGTGTACAACAGGTAATCATTGATTGTATCCAGGTCAGTTTCTCCTCCTGCCAGTTGTACTTTCTCGACGTCGCCAGCGTGGTCACGAATGAGTTTGGCCGCGCCGTGGCTCTCGCCAATGGAAGCCAGTTCATCAAAGAATTCTTTCTTGAACAGGACAGGAACACCCAGCGCGCCTTTGTACGAAGAGGCGGTAATGGGCTTGGTTGAACGTTCACCCACATCCATCAGTGCCTTCAGGTGACTGGTCGTCACGGCCGGCTGGTCGCAGACAATGATAATCACGGCGTCGAGGCGGGGATTGCTGTTGCGCACTTCCGCCAGTCCGAATTTTAGTGAGTTGCCCATGCCTCGTTGCCACTCGCTGTTCTCCACCGTATTGACACGCATGCCTTTCAGCACCATGCGATGGGCTTCCGCCTCGGCGCCGAGCACAATGGTCACATCAGCACACGCCGCCAGCGCTTCCCGGGTAGCCCGTACCAGCAGGGGCACACCGCCAATCTTCATCAACTGCTTGGATTGTCCCATTCGCGACGAGGAACCGGCGGCGAGCAAAAGAATATGCACCTTCATCGTTGCCGGGAAGCCCGCGGCGAAGCCTCGTTCAAATAGACTTGCTTAAATACCTCGTCGGAACCCGCTTCACGCTGATGGATAGGCCCACTGCGGTACTTCAGGAAGCCGCCGGAACGATTGGCAAAGATGCTTTGAATCTCGGCGATGATCGAGACGGCAATTTCATCCGGGGCTTCTGCGCCGATGTCAAGCCCAATAGGCGAATGAATCTTGCTTAGCTGAGCCGCCGTGAGCACCGTGCCCTGCTCACGGAACTCTTCACCCATGCGATCGAAACGCTTGCGGGGACCCAGTATGCCTATGTAGGGCGTTTCGCTGGTGATCAGTTTGCGCAGTACGTCACGATCGTACTCATAGTTATGCGACATGAGGACACAGGCCGTATACGGAGTGATGGTGAACTCCCGGTCGATAAATTCACGCTGGCACAAGGAAAGTTTGGTGGCGTCAGGGAAGAAGACGGGTGCGATATGGGCCACACATTCATCCGTGACCTCGACATTCCATCCCAGCGACCGTGCCAATTGACTCACCGGCCGGGCATCGAAACCACCGCCAAAGAGGATCACTGTGATCATCGGCTGAATGAGTTCCAAAAAAACTTCGACCAACCCTTCTGAGGTTTGGTAACTCCGTGTTTCCGATTTGCGGGATTGAAAAAGCTGAGGGAGTTCGTTGACCAGGGCCTTCGGGAGAAGGTCGGGAGTTCCTCCGACCGGTTGCCCGTCATTGTTTACGAGCACTTTTTGACCCGTTTGTGAACCGGATGAGAAAACGGTCGCCAGGGCGAGCGGTTGTTGGGTGCTGAGAAATCCTTCAAACAACATCACCGGGTTTTGCGCGTCGCCCGGTACAACCGGCTCGATGAGCACGTCGATCACGCCATTGCACCCCAGGCCAATGCCAAGGTGCTGATTGCTCTCCTCGCGTGTATCGTAGGTAACGGTGATGGCGCGCCGGTCGGTCATAACCTGGCGGGCTTTTCGCAGCGCATCGCCCTCCAGGCAGCCGCCGCTAATGGAGCCAACCCAACGGCCGTCGTCGGTGATGAGCATGCGGGCCCCGGGACTGCGGTAAGAGGAGCCGTGAACTTTGATTACCGTGGCTAACGCCGCGCGGCGCTGCGTGAAATCAATCTTCCTGTATTCCTCAACGATGGCCCTGAAATCCTTCATGTTTAGGTGGTCGCACTTTCGGGTGACTGTACAGGCAATTTATGAATTCTTTTGCCTGTAGCCGCGAAGATGGCGTTGCAAAGCGCGGCGGCCAAGGGCGGAAGCGTCATTTCCCCCATGCCCTCGGGGCTTTCGCGGCTGTCTACCAAAACCACGTCAACCGTGGGCGCTTCCTTCATCCGAAGCAGTCGGTAGCTGTCGAAATTGCCTTCACGCGTTCGACCCTCAATGATGTGAACGGCCTGGTGCATTGCCGAGCTGAGCCCGTCGATCACGCCGCCTTCTAATTGATTCAAGGCATTGCTTCGATTGATAACCAGTCCGCAGTCGGCGACCGCCAGTACGTGTTCGACTTTGATGGCATTACCGGCGGCAACGGAAATGCTTACGACTTCAGCGATGTAAGCGCCGAACATGAAGTGCGCAGAAAACCCGCGGAAGATTCCTTTGGGTCTTGGCTGATACCAACCCGACTTCTCTGCCGCCAACTGGATTACGTTCTTCAGGCGTTTGGTTGAATACACGGGTCCGCCATGATCGCTGTAGGGCATAAGCTTGTCTTCTTCACCGAGAAGCTCAAGGCGAAAGGAGACGGGATCTTTTCCGGCCAGTTGGGCCATTTCATCCAGGAAACACTGATCCACCCATGCCGTAATGTTATGGCCGGGTGCACGCCAGGCCCCCCGGGGAACGAGGCTTGTGGTCGGCGTGTATTCCATCCTGAAGTTTTTTACAAAGCCGGCCGGGAATCCATCCGGGAATACTTCCGTCTGCCACAAGGGCGATGTTGAACCGGCGAAGGCGTAGCGCGAAGTGGTTGTTGCTTTGAGTTGCCAGGCCACGAGTTTGTTGTTCGCGTCGAGACCGGCTTTCAATTTGAACATCCCGGCTGGACGGTAAAAGTCGTGCTGCAAATCATCCTCCCGGGTCCATATCACCTGGACGGGTTTGCCAATCGTCTTGGAAAGATAGATGGCCTCGCAGGCATAATCGGCCATCAGGCGTCTTCCGAAGCCGCCACCCACCCGCGTCATACGCACCGTAATCTTGTTGGGAGGAAGCCCGGTGATTTCCGAAGCGCGCTGCCGGACGCTTCCCGGCACCTGGGTCGGCCCCCAAAGTTCGGCCTTGTCCTGTTGTACGTCGGCGATGTAGTTCTGTGGTTCCATGGGAGCGTGCGCCAGGAACGGAGCCTCGAACGTTGCCTCGTGTATCTTTTTGCATTGTGCGAAAGCATCTTCTACCTGGCCGTCATCACGGAGGACTTCGCCCTTCCCGGCCAGGTTCTTGTCAAAAGCCAACCTGAGCGAATCGCTGGTTTCAATCTCAGTAGTAGGAAGACTCCACTCCACTTTCAAGGCTTTTCTTCCTTTCATGGCCGCCCAACTGTTCCTGGCAATCACAGCCACACCCGCCACCAGTTGCGTTGGATTCTTGGTAGGCTCGATGCGCACGATCTGCTCCACGCCTGAAACTTTCAGCGCGGCGGAATCATCGATCGACTTGACCGTGCCTCCGAAAACCGGGCAGCGTTCGACAACGGCAACCCGGGTTCCTTTGGGACGGGCATCAAGGCCGAAGGTTACTTTGCCGGTCACAATCCCCGCATTGTCAACACCCGGAATGGAAGTCCCGATTATCCGGAAGTCCTTAGGATCTTTCAAGGTTGGGTTTTCCCGGACTGAAAGTCTAGAGGCTGCTTCAGCCAATTCTGCATAGGAAAGTTTCTCCGAGGAATCGTTGCGATAGACGTATCCCTGGCGCGCATAGCAACGGTCGAGGGAAACCTGCCAACGGCGCGCGGCAGCTTCCACCAGCATTTCGCGTGCCGCAGCACCGGCTTGCCGGACCGTCTCAAAGTTTGTTTTTATTCCCGTACTGCCGCCCGCAAATTGAGGACCGAACCGGCCGTCGAGATGGCCTTGTTGCACTTCGATGGCGTTCCAGTCCACTTCCAATTCTTCAGCAACCAGCATGGGCAGCGCTGTCTTGATTCCCTGGCCGATCTCGGGGTTTTTTGAAAAGAGAATGATCTTTCCGTCACTGCGTATACTCAGGTAGACGTTGGGCTCGAAAGTCTTTTCCCCTTCCGGGGATTGGCTCTTGGCACCCATGCTGATGAGCAGTCCAGCCGTGGCCAGGCCGGTAAGTTTGAGGAAGTCGCGACGATGGATTTCCGAGGCATTTGAAAATCCGGCCTCGAACCCGAGTGATTTGGCTGCGTCCATGGCTTTCATGACTTGCCTCCTTTCTCCGCCGCCTGATGTATCGCTTGGCGAATTCTTCCATAGGTTCCACAGCGGCAAATATTTCCTGAGAGCGCTGCATCAATGTCGGCGTCGCTGGGCCTGGGTTTTCGAAGCAGCAAAGCCGCCGCTGACATGATCTGGCCAGCCTGGCAATAGCCACATTGGGGAACATCGATCTCCATCCATGCCCTCTGGAGCGGATGATTTCCCGCCTCGTCGAGGCCCTCAATTGTTGTTATTTTCCCCTTCTGGGCGGCAGACACCGGCAGACTGCATGAACGAACGGCGTTGCCGTTCAGGTGCACGGTGCAGGCCCCACACTGCGCGATGCCGCATCCGAATTTGGTACCTTTCAATTCCAGCTCGTCACGAAGTACCCAAAGCAGGGGGGTATCCGGATCGGCATCTACCGAGTAGGTGCGGTTGTTGACGTTGAGTTGATATACAGGCATAGGCGTAGACGGTTATTTTCCCTGGCACGTGACCTTAGGAATGACTACGTCCGAAGCCGAGGCAGAGTTTTACTTTTTCCGCAGAGCAGCTACCTGTTCGGGAGTGGTGACGCCGCCTTTGTTGCCAAACGAGTTCCGGATGTAGTTCATCACATCACTCACTTCCTGGTCGCTGATGTCAACACCGGTCATTTCCAGGTTGTATGTCTTGCCGTTCACGACCATTTCACCGGATGCGCCATAAAGGATTTGCCGGACGGCTCGGTTCTTGTCGGCCATCAGGTAATCAGACTTCGCCAGGGGAGGATAGACACCTTCAATTCCTTCGCCCTGGTCGAGGTGACAGGAAAGACAATAGGTGATGTACGTCTCCCGCCCACGTGCCATACTGGCCTTGAGGTCAAATGCCGGCTTCTTTTGGAAGGACAGCGTGGTAATCAACAGCGCACCGGCTGCCGTGAGGCGTAAAAGGGTTTTCTTCACTTTCATAAGCAAAACATGCAATGATCAACTAACAAGTATTGTACCGAAGGGTTGCAAAGTAAGCGCCGCCAAGGAAAATCCAGCGCTAACTTTCTCAAACTTCGTCAAGGGCAAACGGCAGTACGCGGATTCTCTTCCCGGTCAGGTCGAAAATAGCATTGGTCAGCGCAGCGGTAAAAGGCGGCAACCCGGGCTCACCGACACCGCCAGCCCGTTCATTGTTGTCCATGACGTGAACCTCAATATCAGTGGGCGCGTCCTGGATGCGTGTCATCCGGTATGTGTCAAAGTTATGCTCAACGGCTTTGCCATCGGTGAATGACGTAGCATGTTTCGTAGCTGCGCCAAGGGCCATGATGATACTTCCTTCCACCTGTGCCCGGATGATATCGGGGTTCACGTACCATCCGCAGTCCATAACGGCCCAGACTTTTTCAATGCGCACTTTTCCGGCTTCGTTGCGCTTCACCTTGCAGACCTCGCCTACGATGCTGGCGAAGGACTCACTGATGGCAACACCGTACCCTTCGTTCTTCTTGCGGTTGTTCCAGTTGCTAACCTCTTTTAGTTTTTCAATCAATGCTGCGTAGCGCCCCTCGCCCAGGTGTTGGGCCCGGAAATCAAGAGGATCCTTGCCGGCCGCAAGGGCCATTTCATCCAGAAAGCTTTCAAAGGCAAATGCGTTGGTCGAAGCGTAAACCGAACGCCACCACATCACCGGGATGGGCACGTCAAGCGGAGCGTCGCCAAACCGGTAATTGGGAATGGAATCGAAATACGGTTTCAGCATTCCGTCCACGATTTCGAGGTTGTAGCGGGACTTGTCGGCGCCAGGTTCCTGCGTATTCATGTTCTGCCCGGAGGCGTTGACCTCCAGCGCCGCGATTCGGTTACCCCGGCTCACCGCTCCTTTGCATTGATAGATCATGCCGGGTCGGAAAGGGCCCATTGTCATGTCGTCTTCGCGCGTCCAAATGACTTGCACCGGAGCCTTAATTGCTTTGGAAAGAAAGACAGCCTCGTGAGGATAGTCCGTAAAGGCTTTGCGTCCCAGTCCGCCTCCGAGGAAAGTCATATGGACACGCACCTTGTCGGGAGAAAGATGGAGAAATCCTGCTACGGCGCCCTGGATCCAGTCGGGTCCCTGGATGGGCCCCCAGATCTCGCATGAATCAGGCTTCACATCCGCGATGCAGTTCAACGGTTCCATGTTGCTGTGTGACTCATACGGTGTCTCGTAGAGCGCTTCCACCTTCTTGTCTGCCTGGGAAAACGCCGCGTCGAAATTTCCCTGGGTTCGCACCGAGAGAACTTTTCCATCCCTCAGGTTGGCTTTCATGCGGTCGTACAGCTGCTGGGTGTTGAGATGTTCAAAGCCACTATCGTCCCATTCTACCTTCAATTTCTTACGCGCCTGCAGGGCAGCCCATGTGGAATCGGCCACCACGGCCACACCTTCCAGCATGTGGCCGAACGTATCGCGTTCAACTTTTACCACATGCTTCACACCTGGCTCTTTCATTACTTCGTCGGCGTTGAAGCTTTTCACCTTACCCATGAAGCGAGGATTGCGTTCCACGACGGCGTAAAGCATGCCCGGCAGTTTCTTGTCGAGACCGAAGATGGCCTGGCCGCTGATCTTTAACGGGTTGTCCTGTCGGGGCAGCGGTTTGCGGATTATCTTGTACTCTTTGGGATCCTTGAGCCTTACACTGGCCGGCACCTTCAACTTAGACGCGTCGGCCACCAATTCGCCGTAGTTCAACTTCTTGCCGGAGGGTTTGTGAAACACCTGGCCTGATTCGGCATAACATTGGGAGGCGGGGACTTGCCATTTCGCCGCGGCCGCCTGGATGAGCATTTCCCGTGCCGACGCACCGAGACGCAGCATGCGTTCGTAGGAACCGCGCACCGTTGAACTTCCACCGGTAACCTGGTCGCCATATTTGGCGCCGTCGCCCTGGGCAAACACGATGGACACCTGATTGAGATCAACCTCCAATTCCTCGGCGATCATTTGCGGAACCGACTGAAAGGAGCCTTGACCCATTTCCGCCCGGTGATTGGTGAGTGTCACTTTTCCCGTGGTGTCAATGGAGATCCATGCGTTGAGTTCGGTGCCACCGTTAATTGCGGTGTTGACAACTTCGGGTGATTGGCCATCAGCGTCAAAGGAGAATCCCAGCGTGAGCGCCATACCCGTGAGACCGCCGGCTTTGATGAACGTGCGGCGTGAGAGGGTTGTATCGGTAATCTTCATGTTACTTGGTTGTCGATTTTGCAATTTCAGCCGCCTTCTTAATGGCTTTGCGAATACGCGGGTAGGTCCCGCAACGGCAGATGTTCCCTTGCATGGCGGCGTCGATGTCGCTGTCTGTAGGATTAGGGTTCCGTTTGAGGAGCGCGGCGGCGGTCATGATTTGTCCACCCTGGCAGTATCCGCATTGAGGTACCTGTTCGGCAATCCAGGCTTGCTGCACAGGATTCGTAAGGTCGGTGCTCAGGCCTTCAATGGTGGTGATGCTTCGTTTTCCCACCGCAGAAACAGGAAGTGTGCACGAGCGCACGGGGATGCCGTCGAGATGAACGGTGCATGCACCGCATTGCGAAATGCCGCACCCGTATTTTGTGCCTGTGAGACCGGCTACGTCGCGCAGGGCCCAAAGCAGGGGCATTTTGGGGTCTACATCAAGGGTGTAGGCTTTCTGGTTGATAAGAAGGTTGATCGCCGCCATGGTTAATTTGGGGAATGGTGATAGGTAAGTTAAGGAAAATCAGTGATCGGTAACTGTGGGTGGTGGAAGTGTTTCGTTTTCTCCTTGGGTAGTTGTGGGCAACCCTGTTATTTGGCGATGGATATGTCTGGCTGGAATTTTTGGAAAACCTGGTTAACCCTGGCCTGCCTTGGGCTGTTGCCCGGGTTCACAGGAAGTGCAAGCGCCCAAGTCCGGGTGGAGGTTATGATTGAGAACATCCGCGACACGGTAGGTGTTATCCGTGTGGCGATGTTTCGCGATGCGGAGACCTTCATGAAAAAACCGTTCCTTTCGGCCACCGCGAAAGCGGTAAAGGGTACGGTAACCGTGACCTTCGAAGCGGTGCCGTCGGGCACCTATGCCGTAAGCCTTATCCACGACGCCAACCGCAACGGCAAGCTGGATTCAAATTTTATCGGCATTCCGCGCGAAGGCTTCGGCTTCTCCAACGACGCCATGGGCAAGTTCGGTCCTCCTTCGTTTGAGAAGGCGAAGGTGGAAGTACCTGGGAGGAGCTTCAGGGTGGTAGTTCAAGCGAAGTACTATTGACTGACTTAGTAATGCTCATACCAGTTGAAGTGCTCTTTGACGAGGGTTGACTTTTCATGGGTGATGTGCTCCAGGAAAGCTTGTGCCACCGGGGAATGTTTCTTTCCCTTCGGCCAGATGAGGCTCCATTGGGTCTTGATCGGCAGACCGTGTACGGGAATGATCTGAAGTTCTTTGTTGTGAAGTTCATTGCGAATTCCAATCAAGGGCATGATGGAATATCCCAACCCCGCCAGGACAGCCTGTTTCACTGCTTCATTGGAAGTCAGCTCCATCTTCTTGACCACCGTTACATGGTGCCGCGCAATAAAATTCTCCATCGCCTGGCGGGTTCCTGACCCGGGTTCGCGGTAGATGAGCGGTAACTCCTTGAACAGTTGACGCGAGTAGGGCGCTTGCTTGAAGGTTACCGATCGGTTGCCCACCAGGAAGAGTTTGTTCTGAAGCAATTCCAGTTTCTCAACTTTAATAGCAGCAGGAAGGATCGATACCAGGGAGAAGTCTACAGTGTTGGCGATGATGTTCTCCACCACACGCTGCTTATTGGTTACGTCCATCAGCAATTGGATTCCGGGATGCTTTTGAATGAATCCTGACAGGAAGTAGGGCATCACGTACTTCCCGGTGGACACAACCGAGATAACTAATCGCCCGGTCAACTGTCCCTTGAAGGCATGGGTTTTTGAATCGATGGCAGCGACTTCATTCAGGATCCGTTCGGCCGACCGGGCAATCTCTTTTCCGAAATCGGTGATGAAGGTCCTTCGCCCTACCCGCTCGGTCAGTGCAATGTCGAATTGATCCTGGAAATTCTTGAGCTGGTTTGAAATGGCGGGTTGGGTAAGGTGCAACTCTTCGGCTGCCCGCGTGATGCTCTCCGTTTGAGCAACCTTCAGAAAAATCTGCAGCTGGTTCAGCGTGTAATACATAACGTTTCGTGATGTTTTGTATTACAAAAATGAATAAAAAGTAATGAATCACACACGTCATATTTGCGGCGTAAAAAAATGGCCGGGCCACGAAGGGTGCCGATAGGTATAGAGGCATACCCCTTTGTGACAGGCGCAAACAAGAACCCATGAAAAGGAATTTGAAGAGCATAAGCGAGCAATTGGCGGAGCCGCTGGTCGGACTGGCAATGATCTGGGCCGGGTTAATGTCCCCTTCCAATGGCCTGGACAGCCCTATTGAAGGAATGGCTGTGGGTCGAATGGTATGGACCGTCGCCGGAATAACTGGAACCATCCTGCTCCTCACCCTCGGATGGGGAATGCTGGCGCGGTTTGCAGGGGCCGTGGTAAAACGAAAGCAAAACGAAAGCGCGCATGAATAACCGGTTTCTCTTTCTCGCTTTGATGGTGACATCCTCCGTGGTCGCCCAGCCTCGCCATGATGTCTCACCGATCCAGGCACTCGCATGGCTGAAGGAGGGCAATCGTCGGTTCATGGAAGGTAAGTCTTCCCGACCGAGGCAGGATCTGGATCGGCTCAAAGAAGTGGCCAAAGGCCAACGACCGTTTGCCACTATTGTCGGATGTTCGGACTCCCGTGTGCCCAACGAGATCATCTTTGACCAGGGCCTGGGAGACCTGTTTATCGTTCGTACGGCCGGCCAGGTTTCAACGTACGCCTCGTGGGGAAGCATTGAATTTGCCAGCGAAGTGCTCGGTACCAACCTCATTGTGGTACTTGGACATTCGGAATGCGGTGCAGTCAGCGCGGCAGTTAACCTCCCTGAAGTCCCCGGCCATGTGATCACGCTGATCAATGCGATCAAACCGGCCGTGGAGTTGGCCCGGCAAAAAAGCCCCGACAACCTGTTGGCACTTTCCATCCGCGAGAATGTGAAGATGCAGGTGCATCAACTCATGTCGCTTGAGCCTGTCCTTTCAAAGCGGGTAAAAGACGGATCGCTCAAAATTGTCGGCGCCATTTATGACCTGTCAACCGGTACTGTCGAATTCCTCGAATAACCCTCATCACCCATGACTTCCAACCTTATCTCCCCCATGGTGCTTGCTTTTGTGCTGGGCATTATCGCCAGCCGCATGAAAAGCGAACTGAAGTTTCCCGATAGCCTTTACCAGACGCTGACCATCTATTTGCTTATCGCGATTGGAATGAAAGGTGGACATAAACTTTCATTAGCCCCGGCATCGGAGGTCTTGTTGCCTGCGCTGGCCGCCATCGCCCTGTGCTGCCTGATTCCCTTGTGGACGTACGCCGTCATGCGAAAGGCAGCGGGGATGAATGTGTTTGACGCCGCAGCGCTGGCAGCCCATTATGGATCGGTATCCGCCGTCACGTTCAGCGCCGCCCTGGTCTACCACGATGCCATCGGCGTAAGCTATGAAGGTTTCATGCCCAGTTTGCTTGCCATCATGGAAATCCCTGCCATCCTGGTCGCCATCTCCCTGGCTCGCTGGCGCCACGCGGGAGAGGATAACCCTGTCCCTGTAAAAAATATCTTCAGGGAATTGCTCACGGGGAAGAGCACGGTATTGTTGGTGGGCTTCCTCATCATTGGATACATCATGGGAAAGGAGGGATGGGAGCAGGTGGCCCCGCTCTTTGATCTCCCTTTCAAAGGAGTGCTTACCATTTTCTTGCTGGAGGCGGGTCTGACCGCGGGAAGAAAGCTCTCTGACCTGAGGTCGGGCGGATGGGTTTTGATGGCTTTTGGGATTCTGTTTCCCATAATTCATGCATGCCTCGGGATATGCCTCGGTCATCTGGCAGGATTAAGCCTGGGTGGTGCCACCATCCTGGGCGTCCTGGCGGCGAGCGCTTCCTATATCGCGGCGCCCGCAGCCTGTCGTGTGGCCTTACCTGAAGCCAATCCAACCTACTACCTGACCGCCGCCCTGGCCATCACGTTTCCGTTCAACATCATCGTGGGCCTACCCTTGTATCACCGGTTCGCTGAATTGATCATCGCCTAATCCTGATTGGTATGAACCAATTACAATTACTCACCATCATTGCCCAGGACGCATTGGCGTCGCTGCTTGAAGAAGAAATTCTGGGACTTGGAGCAAAAGGATATACCATTTCAACCGTCACGGGAAAAAGCCCTGCCGGTGAGCGCGACAATCCCTGGTACGGCAGCAACATCAAGCTGGAGATCATCCTCTCCCAGGAAAGCTGCGACCGGGTTCTTTCTCACCTGGAAAAGAAATACTTTGACCGATTCTCCATCATTGCATTTCACCACCCCGTGCAGGTGATCCGCACCCACCGTTTTGTGTAGTGGTCCGCCTTCCAGCGTTGGGATGACGGGAAAAGAACAGTCTCGCGTTGGAGTATCCTAAGTTGGCAAATAGGTCTGCGTTCTCCAGGAAGAACAATCACTTCTCCGGATAGAAGATTTCGAAGCGATTCAGGTTCGTAACCTGGCCGGCGAATTCGCGGTAAGCCAGTAATGCGCCTTTGCCTAGTGCCACCAAATTGTTTAGTTTTCAAATTGCATGCTTATATATAATGAGTAAACCAGCTTGGATTGCGGCGTTTGTTTGGATAGTCGTTGTGGGGCATGCACATGGACAAGCCTGGAAGGATAAGTACAAGGAGGCCCAGGTCTTAGTTGAACAGGAGAAATATGCTGAAGCCGCCCCATTGGCCACTGAGTCATTAAATGGTTACCTCGCCGAAGGCAGTCCCAGCGTCGAAACGCACAGTGCCATCCTCCGACTCCTCTCGTCGATCAGTTACGGCAAGCAGGACTTCGCTGAAGGGCTGACTTTTGCGGACAAAGAGATACAGTTGCGCGAGGTGAAGAAGGATACCTCGTATGCGGTGGCCCTCACCAACAAGGCTATGTTTCAGCAGCAGCTCGGGCAATACGAGGGCGCTGTCGCCTCCCTGGCAACGGCACGCACAATTCTCTCTGCCGCCTACCCGCAAAACCATCTTTCGGTCATCGCGTGCTCCGTGGGCATTGCGACGAACTTGTATCTCCAAAACAAATACGACGAAGCGCGAACCACCCTTGGCCCTGCACTGGAACTTGCAGGCAAGAAGGGGGAATACACAGAGGAAATTCTTGAGGGTCATTACTACGGCGGCATGATTGAACTTGAATCCGGTCGTGGTCAGGAGGCGGTGGCAGCATTCGCCAGGGCGGCAGAGCAATTTGAGGCCACTTCCATGACCGAATCGGCAACGTATCCATTGGTACTCTACGGCAAGGCCCAGGCCCACCAACTGCTGTCGCAGTTTGACCTTGCTGAAGGTCTGTACCAGCGAAGCCAGGCCATCTATGAGAAGTTGTTGGGCAAGGAAGGCGACAGCTATTACAGCATCATCGCCGGCCGTGTTGTCAATTTTCATCAGATGGGACAAGGCCCCCAGGCCACCGAATTGATGAGCCAGCTGAAGAACAATAAAGCATACTACGCATCGGCATCGGCCGCGCTAGGAACCTTCTATCACGGCCGCAATGAATGGGAGAAGGCAGATGGCTACTATCGCGATGCGCTGGCCAACTATGACAAGAGCAATAAGGGCAGCCAGCTTGAGTATGCGGCCACTAACCTCAATCTTGCCGCGCTATGTGCCGACCTCGCGATGACGAAGGAAGCGCTGGAGCGGGTCACGGAGAGCGGTGTCATCATCAGCAACCTCCGTGGTAAAGACAACGCCCTCTACCTATCGGTACTTAACCGCACCGGCCTCGTTCGTGAGCAGGCTGATCAGTTTGCGGAGGCGGAGGCGGCTTTCACGGAGGCCCGAAGGCTTGCGGCCAGGTTGCCCGTCGTTCCTGACGCGGAGCGCTCCGTGTTGCTGAATGGTCTGGGCGAAATCGCCATGAAAAAAGGCAATTATGCTCGTGCAGATTCCATGTTCCAGGCAGTGCTTGGCCCTTATGAGGCGGGGGGAAAAAGTCGCGACCGCTATTATTCGGCCTCCCTGGTCAACCTTGCCGCGTGCCGGCAATTCCAGGGGCGCTTCAACGATGCTCTCGCACTCGTGAGGAAATCGGTAGGCACTACACGTAAATTATATGGAGTGAACAGCCTGGCCTACGGCAACGCCCTGGAGAACGAATCCATCCTCCGCATGCGACTCGGCGACATGGCCAACGCGAAAGTGTCGCTGGATTCAGCCGTAATCATCTATGAGCAGTCAGGCAAAGAGTCGCTTCCGTATGCCGACGGACTCATGAGCCTGGCGCGCTACCAGCAGATCACCGGCGACTACACCCGTGCGGAGCCGTACCTGAAAAATGCCCGCGAGATCATACGGGCAAAAAAGGGAACTGAATCGCCGGAGTTTGCCAACGTGCAGAACAGCCTGGCACTTCTCTATCAAACGCTGGGCAACTACCGCGATGCGGAAGCTTCACTATTGGAGGCCAAGACCATCCTCCAGAAGACGCGCGGTACGACGCACGCCGAGTACGCCACTGTTGTGCAGAATCTTGCTGCGCTCTACCAGTTGGAAGGGGCCTACGACAAAGCTGAACCGCTTCAACGTGAGGCCCTTGATATCGACCGCAAGGTGCTGGGAGAAAACCACCCGCACTACGCCATCACCCTCCAGAATATGGCCACCTTAAGTCAGAAGCTGGGCCGGAAAGATGAAGCCAAGGGTATGTTGGAAAAGGTGTTGAATATCACCGGGCAACAACTTGGCAAGAAGCATCCATCCTATATCACCACCCTAAGCAACCTCGCTGCGTTGTACCAGGACCAGGGGAACTTTGTCCAGGCGGAAATCCATTGGAAGCAAAGTGCAGACCTGAGAAAGGAAGTATTGGGCGAGGACCACCCGGATTACGCCCGCTCACTCTATGGTCTGGCGGGAGTGTACCACGCACAAGGGCAATGGTCAAAAGCCAAAATCTACTATGAGCCGGTGGTTGACAAATACCTGAAGCAGGTGGAGGAGTTCTTTCCCGCCCTGAGCGAAAAAGAGAAGAGCGCATTCTATGCCAAGATCAAACCTGTTTTTGATGCTTATCAGGATTTCTTCGTTCAGTACCTCCATGCGGTGCCCGCTGAACGGGAAGTGACGCTGGGTAAGCTGTACGACCTTCAATTGAATACCAAAGCTATTCTGCTGGCGGCAACCAACAAGGTGAGAGCCAGGATACTCACCAGCGGAGATCCCGGGTTGCAGGAGTTGTTTCGCAACTGGCTCGGGACAAAGGAACAGATTGTTCGCTATATCAGCGCGTCCAAAGACGATCGCGACAAGCTGGGGCTGAATCTTGCGCAACTCGAGGATCGCGCCAACGAACTGGAAAAGCAACTTTCGGCAAAGTCGGATGCGTTCCGTTCGCACGTGGAAAAGGAAAAAATCCGGTGGACGGATGTCCGGAATTCACTCGACGACGGTGAAGCTGCCATCGAGATCCTCCGGATCCGGAAGAAATACACCAAGGATTCGCTCTACTACGTCGGGCTTATCCTCAGAAAAGGGAGCCCGTCGCCGGAAATGATCATCTGGAAACATGGAGCTCAACTGGAAGGGAGGAAATTCAAATACCACCGCAACACCATCAAGTACCATGTAAACGACACGGTGTCCTACGCCTTCTACTGGCAGCCCATTGAGGACCGTGTTAAGGCAGGCACTACCTTGTACCTGAGTTGCGACGGGGTATTCAACAAAGTGAACTTCAATTCCCTGTACGAACCGGATTCACGGCGGTTTGTCATTGACGGTTACAAACTGCACCAGGTCAGCAACACCCGCGAATTGTTGGATCGGAAGACGGCGGCGAAGACCTCCTCCAACAGTGCAACGCTTTTTGGCTTTGCCGATTTTAACCTCGGAGAAGCTGACGTGGTCGCACACGGTTCAAAGCGGAACCTTGCCCGGTCCCTGGGATTTGAAGGCGAAAGCATTCCAGTGCTTCCGGCTACCGAAAAAGAAGTCGATGAGATTGCCGGATTGCTGACGAAGAACGCGTGGCATTCGCTCAACTACAAACGTATAGAGGCTACGGAAGAGAACCTCAAAAAGCAGGAGAATCCGAAAGTCATGCACATTGCTACGCACGGCTTCTTTCTCAGTGACGTTGACCTTGATGATTCGGAGAACAGTGAGCTGGCACAGAATCCGTTGTTTCGATCCGGGGTGCTGCTGGCCGGCGCCGGCGTTGACCGGGAAGAATCCAAACGGGTCGAAGATGGCGTGCTCACCGCGTATGAAGCCATGAACCTCAATCTCGACCAAACCGAACTGGTCGTCTTGTCAGCGTGCGAAACAGGACTCGGCGAAGTGCGCAACGGTGAAGGGGTGTATGGCCTTCAGCGTTCTTTCCTCGTGGCTGGCGCCAACACGGTGCTGATGAGTCTCTGGCAGGTGGATGACGTGGCAACTCAGGAATTGATGAATGCCTTCTATGGTTTCTGGGTGTCAGGTACAGAAAAACATGAGGCCTTCCGCAAAGCCCAACTCCAGATGAAAGAAAAATACCAAATACCTTACTTTTGGGGTGCCTTCGTTTTGATTGGCAACTGATCCGGGGCAATATTCAATTATGTCGGTAAGACTGCTTGTATTTGCGACACTCGCAATATTCGGCCGGGCTGCGTCGGCCCAGACCCCCCAGCCAGCGACGGGTGTGGCGCAGCCAACGGACTCGATGGAGTATTACAACAATACCAAGAAGCCGGCCATCAGTGACGCCACGGTTACCGAATATGCACCTACCATTCAGGCCGATGGAAAGACCATTATTCTGGAGCGGGCAGAGAAAGCAAAAAAATATGCCTTGTATGAAAGCCGACTTGAAAACGGCGTGTGGGGCAAACCTCTTCCCCTGGATCGGGTCAATACCTTCGGCGACACTACGGACCTGATTGGCGGACCTTCCCTGAGTTTTGACGGGAATACGATGTATTTTTTTCGCTCCGTGGGCATGCTGGGAGACCACGAAATATTTTACTCCGAAAGGACGCGCGACGGTTGGGGAGAACCGAAGAGCGTGGGCGCGCCCATCAATAGCAAACCAGTCGCTGACAAAAATGGAGTGTTGCACGGAGGGTATGAAGCCTTTCCTTCGGTGAGCGCTGACGGATCCACGCTCTATTTTGTGCGCATGAATGAAGACGGCCCACAGGATAAGCTGCTGCGCAAAGAAAAGGACAATCTCTTTTGCCTTTGTATCTACAAATCGACCAAAGACAAGGACGGCACATGGGCCAAGCCTGAAAAGCTGCCCTGGCCCATTAATCAAGATTGCGAAAAAGCCCCCCGCATCATGGCCGACGGCCGCACGCTCATCTTCTCTTCAAACCGCCCCGGGGGCAAGGGCGGGTATGATATGTATCAATCCCGGCTCAATGACCTCGATGAATGGAGCATGCCGGTGCCGCTTGATTTTGTGAACACGGATAAGGATGACCAATTGCCCTGCATCTCGGCCGAAGGCGATTTGATGTACTACACCTATAATAACAGCGACATCTACTCCGTGGTGATTCCGCCCAAGCTTCGTCAGTTCATGAACAACATTGTGCAGGGTTACGTGCGGGACGAGGACACCAAAGCCGGAATCGAAGCGCAGATCGAGGTCACGGATGCGCTGACTTCAGAGACCGTAATGAAAGTGGAGAGCAACCCCGCCGATGGCCGGTACACCATTGTGTTGCCCGTTGGTAAAAGCTTTAATATCGAGTACAAAAAAAATGGCTATTCCAGTTTCACCCAGTCGTTGGACCTCCGTCAGGTGCATAAATACCAGGAGAAGCTGGTTGATGTAAATTTGTTTAAGACGGTGAAACTGGCGCTAAACATCAGTGACCATGAAATATTTGAGCCCATCCCTGCCGAGGTGAAGATCCGGGAGAAGGGAAAGAATGCCTTCATCACCGATATGAAGAACAATCCCCGGGATGGCAGGGCCTTTGTTGACCTGGCAGTAGGCAAGGATTATGAAATCATCCTGAGTGCCAATCACTTCAAGAGTGAGATCCTGGAATTCAACGTCTCCGGACTCGTGATTTACAGGAGCTTCGAAAAATTTATCGAACTGGTTCCGGAAAAGACGGAAGTGATGGTCAACGTGTCGGACCTGGTGAACAATAGCAAGGTAAAGGCTAAAGTCGTGCTGAAGAACAAGAACCGCGACGAAGTCATTGAAGTGGGGGGAAATCAAATGGTGTCTTTGCGCACGGGCGACCGCTATGAAGTAGAAGTCACCAGCGATGCCGGCTATGCGTTTAACTCCACGGTGCTGGATCTGTCCAAAGGGGGTGGTGCTGCACCGCTCGATATCCGGCTGATGAAACTGGAGAAAGATGCCAAACTCACCTTGCGCGATATCAACTTTGAGTCCAACTCCGTTCAGCTCTCCGATATTTCATTTGTTGAACTGCGCCGGGTCATCCAGCTGATGAAGGAGAATCCAACCCTTCGCGTGGAGGTCGCAGCCCATACCGACGACCTCGGATCTGACCATTACAACCAGGTGCTCTCGCAGCAACGCGCCAAAAGCGTGGCCGACTTCCTCATGGAGAATAAAATCGATGGGTCCCGATTTGAAGCGAAGGGATATGGCGAAACCCAGGCCAAAGTCGCAAATGACAGCGAAGCGAACAGGGCCATTAACCGAAGAGTTGAACTCCGTATTTTAGGCATATAACCATGGGCAGGCTCATCTTCTTCCTTGTGACAATATTTTCGGCCATCGTGGGCGTGGCCCAACCGAAATACAAGGACCTTGTGCCGGGTTTTGAAACCATGGGCAGGGATGAACTGAAGAACACCCTGAAGGAGTATTTGATGTACGACCTCGATCATCCCAACGCGAATTTCAGGCTCGCGCTGTTGTATGAATCGAACTATAAGAACAGCGATGTGCTTACCCGTTACGAATCCGCCATTGCCAATGCCACGCAGGCCAGGCTGCGGTTCACGAAAGCCCGGCAGCTGGTGGATCAGCGCGAAGTCGACCGCAATAACGAATTCTATGCCCCGATATTCCGGACCGTCGACGCAAAAGGCCGACCCTTTGTTGCATATGCGGCAGTTTCGGACAAGATCACCCATGGACTTGATTCCTCCATGCAGTTTCTGGACAAGGTTCCGCCGATCTTCAGGAGCTTCACTCGAAGCGTTAACCACTATGACAATGCCGTAAGAATCTTCAGCGAGATCAACAACGAGTTTCTCAGCCTGGATGATATCTACCTCTACTTCGATCCGGCCTTGGACAAGAAATTGGAACGACTGAAGATGAACTATGATTCCGCGCGACACTACTTTGACCAATACCTCGCCCTTACGAAGGCATTTCCGCTGCCAGGTTACAAACAGAAATACCACATCAAGCCTATCATTACCTACCGCCTGGACGGATTGATCACGCGCATGAACTTCCTGACTCCGGATGTGGAGTTCTGGGACTACGGTACCTGGGTGGACAAAGTCCGGAAATCCGTTGCAGAAGAAATCCTGTCCTTGCGTTCCCGCCTGGTGCAAAATGAGGTCCGGTTGAATGAAAGCCTCCAGAAGATTGAGGCGTCCACCGGCGAAGGGGTCAACCCGGTCAACCTCGACAAGCAAGTCGTGTTTAACCTCAACAACTATGAAAAGCAGTCGCTTGTGCTGGCGCTGCTGGAGTACAAGTATTTCAAGCAGGACTGGCTATTGAAGATGAAGACGTTCGTTCCGGACACAATCGATGGCGAGCGAAACGCACTGATTTACAGTACTCTTATTTATTCCAACCGCACGGCGGACACCCTGTTGAATACGATCCGCACCCGAAACACGCACGACAAGATCCGCAAGCATGAGGAATTTATAACCAGGTACTATGGTGGCAAGGATGGCCTTCACAAATACATTGAAACGGAACAAGAGCAGATTCGTGTTACGTTTGAGCAATACACGGGTGGACTTCGTAGTACCCTGCTCAATATGGTAACTGCTCCTGCCGTGGCGAACGCAAACAGGGTGATCCGATTCAACAATCGATGGAACGTATCCGTAGCCGTCCAGGCCGCTTCACCCGAAGCGCTTGCCAAAGGCGACCCTATCACCCTGCAAAGTCGACGTAGTCCGGACGGGAGCCTCTACCTGGGCGGGATCTACAAACCGGACAAGAAGAACAACCTCGTCGTGACCTACGTAGCACGGGTTTTACCGGATGGAAAACCCGGGTGGATGCAGAGCTTTACCCACAAGGTCGATAGCCTGGCAACGACACCGGATGCGAATAATTTCCTGGGCCCTTTTGAACTTACACAGGAAGGCTGTGTATTTATTGTACGGGCTACCCATAGTACGTTGCCTTCCTCGCGTAATGTGTTCGTCTACGTGAATGAAAAAGGTGAAGAAAAATTTCATGTTCGCCTGGCGGACCGTGCCGTAGCCCGTAAGATCACCTTCAGTGAACGAAGCAACTCGTTTGTTATCCTTTTCAAAGGACAGGAGAATTCAGCCAGCCTCACCACGTCGGAAGCCTTGGTGCTGCTTGGCGTTAACGCCCTGGGCGATAAACTCTGGCGTCGCCAGGTGACCTTTTCGGGAGAAATCCTGGACTTCGTGAACCTTATTGATGGCCACTTGCTGGCTGGAAATTATACGCAATTGCGCGACCTCAGCGGGCAGGAGCACGTTGCAAAACCCGGCGAGGCCAATCCCTTCCTTATCCGGTTCAATGAAAAGGGTGATATCGAAAAAGTGTTGCCCGTCGCTACGGCCAAGGCCGTTCATTTCACCAACCTGGTCAAGGTGTCTGATCGGTCCATCAACCTGGTGGGGAAGGAGGGGAATCTTCAATCTTCGCCACTGATCGCCGGGGACCAGGTTATCCACATCATGAGCAACCGGCTGTGTGATATAGTATATACCAATCTGCCGAAGTAGTTTGTTCAAACGATTGCAATTGACCCTGTGTGCATTCCATAAGGGAACTCATTCCGGGAGTCTCAGGGTTTTGTTAGTTTCGCAAGCCTGAATCCAGAACCCCTCGTATGATTGACCTGAAAGAACTGTTCCCCTACACGTTTGACAAGAAATATGCGAAGCCCGTCGCTTACTTCTCCATGGAGTTTGCCATCGATCAGGCGCTCAAAATCTACAGCGGGGGCCTGGGTTTTCTGTCGGGCTCGCACATTCGCAGCGCTTATGAGTTGAAACAGAACTTTATCGGTATCGGTATTCTTTGGAAGTACGGGTACTACGACCAGGTGAGGAATATGGACGGCACCATGAAGGCTGTGTACGTTGAGAAAAACTACAGCTTCCTGACCGACACGGGAATTGTCTTTCCCATTCGGATCCACAACCATGAGGTCAAGGTCAAAGCCATGCTGCTGCGTCCGGAAGTATTCAAGACGGCCCCCCTGTTTCTGCTTACCACGGAACTACCGGAGAACGACCACCTGGCCAAGACCATCACTCATCGCCTTTACGATTCACATGAGAGCGCCCGCATCGCACAATCATCACTGCTGGGCTATGGTGGTGCCAAGTTGCTGGATATTATCCGCCGCGAGACGGAGATTTACCACCTCAATGAAGGACATGCGCTCCCCTTGTGCTTTTATCTCTGGGAGAAGTACAAGAGCCTTGATGAAGTGAAGAAGCGCGTCGTATTCACCACCCACACCCCGGAGCTAGCCGGGAATGAAGAGCACGATGTAAACAAGCTTGAAGTGATGAGTTTCTTTGACGGAATTTCAAAGGAACAATACGCCCAGTTGATGGAACCCGACAGCAAGAAACTCAACTATACGGTGGCTGCCCTTCGCATGGCAAAAATGGCCAACGGCGTTTCAAAACTGCATGCCAAGGTGGCTAATGAGATGTGGGCTTCGTACAAGGGAATATGTGAAATCAAGGGGATCACCAATGCGCAGAGTCATACCTACTGGAACGACCCCGTACTGGAGAAAGCGTTCGAGGCCAGGGACATGAAGTTGGCGTCAAACCGCAAGAAGGAGCTAAAGCGAATGCTCTTCGAATGGGTTGCCGATCAGACGGGCAAAATCTTCGATGAAAATGTCTTTACCCTGGTATGGGCGCGTCGGTTTGCCGGGTACAAACGGGCCAACTTGTTGTTGAACGACATCAACCGGTTCTTTCGCCTGGTTAACCGGGCCGGAATGCCGGTTCAGGTGATTTGGGCAGGTAAGCCGTATCCGGAAGATCACGGCTCCATTGAGATCTTCAACGATATTATCCGGCAAACCAAATCGATGCCGAATTGCACCATCCTGACCGGCTATGAGCTCCATCTCTCCGCGTTGTTGAAATGCGGCTCGGATGTGTGGCTGAACAATCCCAAGATTTACCGTGAGGCTTCGGGAACATCCGGAATGGCTGCAGCCATGAACGGAAGTGTCAATGTGTCGATTCCGGACGGCTGGGTTCCTGAATTTGCAAAGCACGGCAAGAATTGTTTCTCGGTCGAGGCTGCCGACCAATCGCTCGAAGAAGGGGAACGTAACCGCATCGAAGCCGGCCAAATCTATGATGTGCTTGAGCAGGAGGTGGTTCCCACCTACTACAATGAGCCCGAGAAGTGGTTCAAGATCATGGTGCAGGGTTGGGCCGACGTGAAAGACAACTTTGATTCGACACGGATGGCTAAGGAGTACTACGAAGTGCTCTATAAGTAGGTCGGCTTCAGAAAAAATTCACCCGGTTTCGTCATCTTTGTTACCCGAAATAAAGCGGGACCGTCGTGACCAAGAGAATACTCTCCGAAATCTGGATCTATCCGGTCAAATCACTGGGGGGTATTCGGCTCAAATCTTCGACGGTGATGGAGAAGGGGTTGCGTGATGACCGACGTTGGATGCTGGTCGACGAATCGGGAAAATTCCTGACCCAGCGCTTCCTTCCAAAAATGGCCTTATTCAACCTTTCTAAGGTGGATCGAGGTTATAAGGTTCAATTTGGAGATGAATCGATACTGTTGCCGCCGATGCCCGACCGGGGGACAACCCGGAAAGCCCGCATTTGGACGGACGAGGTGGAAGTGATAGCGGCAGAAACGGATGTCAGCAACTGGTTTGCTGATCGACTGGGCATCGCGTGTCACCTGGTAGCGTTCCCGGAGAAGAACACCCGACCCGTGGACCCCCAATACCGCCTGGCCAACGAAAGTGTTAGCCTGGCTGACGGGTATCCCATCCTCATCATCGGCAGGAAGTCGCTGGATGATTTGAATGCAAGAATGGAGAGTCCCGTTGGAATGAACCGCTTTCGGCCTAACCTGATCTTCAGTGGTGGCGAAGCCTACGAGGAAGATCAATGGCGAACGTTTCGTGTCGGAACAAGCACCCTGGTGGGTGTAAAACCTTGCGGCCGTTGCGTGCTCACAACCGTCGATCCGGCTACCGGGGTGATGGGAAAGGAACCGCTCCTGACCTTATCGCGTTACCGCAAGCAAAATGAAAAAATAAATTTTGGTCAGAATGTCATACCAACCAGATTCGGTGAAATCAGCGAAGGAGATGAAATTCATTTACTCTAGTTCTTGGTGCCTCTTGCTTGGGCTGCTCATGGCTACTTGCTCGGGGGAAAATCGAAAACTGCCCGTGCTTGGAACGCGAAGTTTCAACGGAATCGACACCGTCTATCATACAATTGCCCCTTTCCGTTTTGTCGATCAGGACAGTGCCACGATTACCAATGCCGACTTTGCCGGGAAAATATACGTGGCGGATTTCTTTTTCACCTCCTGCCGCACGATCTGCCCGATCATGAAAGCACAAATGCTGCGGGTGTACGAAGCCACCCGCGAAATGCCCGATGTGTTGATTCTGTCGCATACGATCGACCCGGAGTGGGATACCGTGGCCTTGCTTCATGATTTTGCGAAACGCCTGGGTGTGGAGAGCAGCCGATGGCATTTTGTAACCGGCGTGAAGGACTCCATCTATAAAATTGCGCAGACAAGCTATTACGCTACAGCCATGGAAGACCGTACCGAGCCGGATGGATTTATTCACAGCGGTGCTTTCCTTCTGATCGACAGGAAGGGGAGGATTCGCGGCAAGTACGATGGTACCAAAGAGGCCGACGTGAACCGATTAATCAGCGACATCAAAAGGTTGCGGCGTGAGGAATAAGGGCCACTGGCTGATCGTTGGTTGGGCGTTGGTGGCGGTGGGGATCGTTGCGGACTCCTGCTCACCCGGTGACCCCAAATTCCAGCAATACATGGTTGAAGGGGAGCTCTTGTACGTAACACACTGCAGCAACTGCCATCAAAAGAGTGGTGCTGGACTTCGGATGGTGTATCCTCCGCTGGCTTCTTCAGACTACATGGAGAAGAATTTTCAAAAAGTGATTTGCGGAATGAAATACGGACTGGACGGAGAGATCGTGGTAAACGGAAACACTTACCATCAACTCATGCCCGGCGTTATTTCACTCACGGAACTGGAGTTGGCTGAGATCGCAACCTATATCTACAATTCCTGGGGACACCACCGAGGACTCATTGAGTCCAGGGTAATTCCTGCGCTTCTCGATTCTTGTGATCGGCCCCCACCGCGCAGACCGTAGCTGCCTTTTCCTTTTTTTTCCGTTTCTTGCACTCAGCATACACCCCAACGTTGCTGAACTGACCCATGAGCCGGAACCTCAGGCGAGTGATCGCCACGATCATCATCATTTTGGTGGTATATGGTGTATTGATTTATCTTCTTCTTTGGCTGGAGAGCGAGGTCCCCGGTAGTAAAATCACCACACTCCAACTTGCCTTCTGGTATCTCATCGAGACGCTCACGACCGTAGGATATGGCGATGCGTTGCCTGTGACGTACTGGGGCCGCATGATTGGGTTCGTCTTTCTTTTCTCCAGTTTCGGCGTTTACGGCTTCATTATCGGACAGATTGCAAATTTTATGACCACACTGAAAGAGCAAAAAGAACTGGGACTGGGTGGGACCCGGTTCCAGGGCCATGTCGTTATCATCGGCTGGAATGATTTTGGACAATCCGTCGTAAGTACTTTGCTCGCCGCCGGACGACAGGTCGCCGTGGTGACTAAAGACCGCGGCAGCATTTCCATCATCCACGAGTTCTATCAAGACAAGCAGGTATATACCCTGTTTTCAGATTACAACAATTTTGACCTCTTGGAGAAGGCAAACCTGAGAGAATCCTCGATCGTGTTCATCAATCTTAATGATGACACGGAAAAGTTGGTCTATATCATCAACATCCGGAAACGCTATCCGAACCTCAATTACGTGGTGACCCTGGACAATGGCAACCTGAAAAGCACCTTTGCCAATGCGGGATGCACCTACACCATCTCCAAGAACGAGATTTCCTCCAAGCTGCTGGCGAGTTACATCTATGAACCTGATGTGGCTATCCTGAGCGAGGAACTCATCGCCTACGCCCACGAGGGCCATGAATACGACATCAAGGAATTCCAGATCAAAGCCGGCAATCCGCTGATCGGAGTTCCGTATGAGAAGGCCTTCTTTGATTTGAAGAAGCAATCCAATGTCATCCTGTTTGGGCTGGTGCGACAGGCAAACGGAAAACGAACCTTGTACAAGAACCCCGAGAAGGAAATGACCATCCAGGAGAGCGATTACCTGATCATGCTGATGAACCATGATGGGTATGGACGCCTTCAGAAGGTTTTTAGAATTGAAGAGGGCGTGTAGTCTCAATCTCTCCGCCATCTATACGACGCGAACCGATGCTGTTTGTGCATACCGCACAACCGTGAAAGGCATTGTCCCGGAGCGGGTGTCAATCATTGACTCGCCCAATCCAGGATCGCTTGCCTATGCGACACTTTCACGGGTGGCGTTCAGGTTCTCCGTTAACGAGTAGTCCCGTCATCCAACAATTTCCGCTGCCTGAATGTTGTTGAAGGCGAACTCCACATCGTTCTTCATGTCCACCTGGATAACAGAGTCTTTGGTGATCTGACCAGCGAGAATTTGTTTAGAAAGTTCATTAAGTAATTCGCGCTGGAGTACACGCTTAAGCGGACGGGCACCATACTGCGGATCGAAGCCCAGCACCGCAAGTCTGTCCTTGGCCTCGGGTGTCACATCCAGCTGAATTCCGCCCTCCAACAAACGCTTTTGAATATGATCGACCTGGATGTCGACAATCTTCCGGACTTCCTGCCGGCTAAGCGGACGGAACATGACGATCTCGTCAATGCGGTTGATAAACTCCGGGCGCACCGTCTTCCTGAGAAGATCCAGTACAGCTTCCTTCGTCTCTTCCATCAATTCAAAATAGTTGTCATCCCGGATGTTCTCAAACCGTTCCTGGATCAGCGAGGAGCCGATGTTGGTTGTCATGATGACAATGGTATTCTTGAAGTTGGCCACCCTGCCTTTGTTGTCGGTCAGACGGCCGTCGTCGAGGACCTGCAACAGGATGTTAAATACATCCGGATGGGCCTTCTCAATTTCATCAAGTAAGATTACGCTGTAAGGCTTGCGCCGGACGGCTTCCGTCAGTTGCCCGCCTTCATCGTAACCAACATAACCGGGAGGTGCGCCGATCAGTCGGCTGACACTGTGGCGCTCCTGGTATTCACTCATGTCGATCCGCACCATGGCGTTTTCGTCATTGAACAGGTACTCCGCCAGCGCTTTGCTGAGTTCGGTCTTGCCCACTCCGGTGGTGCCCATGAAAATGAATGAGCCGATGGGTCGTTTCGGATCCTGCAGGCCGGCACGGCTTCTTCGCACGGCATCAGACAACAGGCGAATGGCTTCTTCCTGGCCGGCTACACGTTTGCCCAGTTCTTTCTCCAGGGTAAGCAGTTTCTCCCGTTCACTTTGGAGCATGCGGGACACCGGAATGCCCGTCCACTTGGCCACAACCTCTGCGATGTCGTCACTATCCACTTCTTCCTTCAGCAGCGACCCCTCTCCCAGAGAATGCATCCTTCCTTGCAGGGCAGAAAGACGCTTTTCGGACTCAGCGATCTTTCCATAACGGATCTCGGCGACCTTGCCGTATTCGCCGGCTTTCTCGGCCTGATCAGCCTCGAACTTCAGCTTGTCGATGGCTTCCTTTTCCTTCTGAATGCCATGTACAATTTCCTTCTCGCTCTCCCATTTGGCCATGAGGGCGCTACGCTTCGTTGAAAACTCAGCAATCTCCTTGCTCAACACACTCTCTTTTTCGCGGTTCTTTTCCCTGCGGATGGCTTCCCGTTCAATTTCGAGTTGCATTATCCTGCGGTTCAATTCATCCAACTCTTCAGGCAGGGAGTTCATTTCAATGCGAAGCTTTGATGCCGCTTCGTCCATAAGATCAATGGCCTTGTCGGGAAGGAAGCGATCGGAGATATAGCGACTGGACAGTTCCACCGCCGCAATAACAGCATCGTCCTTTATGCGCACACCGTGATGCAACTCGTACTTGTCTTTAATACCCCTCAGGATGGAGATGCTGTCCTCCACGGTGGGCTCGTCGACCATGACAGCCTGGAAGCGACGTTCAAGCGCCTTGTCTTTTTCGATGTACTTTTGATATTCTTTAAGTGTCGTCGCGCCGATAGCGTGCAGTTCTCCACGCGCCAGCGCAGGCTTAAGCAAGTTGGCAGCATCCATGGCGCCTTCGCCGCCGCCTGCCCCAATCAAGGTGTGTATCTCATCAATGAATAAAATGATCTGACCGTTGGAGTCTGTCACTTCCTTGATGACAGATTTGAGACGTTCCTCAAACTCTCCTTTGTATTTGGCGCCTGCCACGAGCAATCCCATGTCGAGGGAAATGAGCACCTTGTCCCGAAGATTTTCCGGGACATCGCCATTCACAATGCGTTGAGCCATGCCCTCGACGATGGCGGTCTTTCCTACGCCAGGCTCGCCCAGCAGAATGGGGTTGTTTTTGGTACGACGTGCAAGAATTTGCAGCACGCGTCGAATTTCTTCGTCGCGACCAATCACCGGGTCAATCTTGCCTTCTTTGGCCAGGTGGTTCAGGTTCTTGGAATAACGTTCAAGTGACTTGTACTTTCCTTCTGCATTTTGGTCCGTGACCCGGGAATCACCCCGAAGACCCTGAATGGCCTTAATGAGGAGTGCCCGTGTAACGCCTGCGTCTTTAAGCAGGGTTCCTGCCTTGTCTTTTGATCCCAGCACGGCCAGGAGGAGGTGCTCTACGGCGATGAACTCATCCTTGAATTCACGGAGCTCTTTTTCGGCGCCCTGGAGCACGGCGTTTGTCGCCGCTGACAGATAAGGCTGGCTTCCGGATACTTTGGGATAAGCCTTTATCATCTCGTCCACCTTCGTATCGAGCAAGGACCGGTTGACATTCAGTTTGCCCAGCAGAAAGCTGATCACATTCTCATCCGTTTCGAGAAGCGCCTTGAGCAAGTGGGCGGGTTCAATAGCCTGTTGCTGCGCCGACATGGCAATCTCGGCGGCCTTTTGCAGGGCCTCCTGCGACTTTATGGTGAATTTTTCAAAGTTCATTATTCATTACCTCCAGGCACCGTTCCCTCAAAACATTGGCCAACAGGCCGGAGAAGGAATTTCAGGCAATTTTGTCCTGAATCGCTATCTTTTAGCAAATAATCCGGCCATTTTGGCCTATCGGGATCCTTGTGTATCGCAGGTTGATTGTGTAGCAATTTGGGTGTAGCTTTTAGAAAATATGCTGAAGACTAAGTCATCGGGATTTCCGAAGTCAATTCTGGTGGAGGTGGCATGGGAAGTCTGTAATCAGGTAGGTGGCATTTACACCGTAATCCGATCCAAGGCTCCGGCCATGGCGGAAAATGTTAATGGACCCTTCTGCATGATTGGTCCCTACCTCAGCAAGAGCATCCAGTCCGAGCTTGAACCCCTCGATGATATCCAGGATCTCTTTGGTCAAGCTGCCGCCAACCTTCGAAAGCGAGGCTACGACGTGCACTACGGTGAGTGGCTGATCACCGGTAAACCAAGAGTGGTGCTACTGAACCCCAACGTGGTGGAAGCGAAAGCGCTCAGCGTGATCAAATACCTTCTTTGGAAGAATCATGGAGTAAGCACTCCCGACAATCACACCTTGATCAATCAGGTGGTGGCATTTGGGTATCTCACCAAACTATTCATAGACGAACTGGTAAAATTGGCAGGCAAGGACGCCCCGGTCATCGCCCATTTCCATGAATGGATGGCCGGGTTGCCCATCCTGGACATCCGTCGTGAAAAAATGCCGGTGAAGACAGTCTTTACCACCCATGCGACACAGTTGGGCCGTCACCTGGCCATCAATTCGCCCCTATTCTATGCACATCTTCCTTTCTTCAACCGTGAATTGGAAGCGCGGAATTTTGGTGTCGTAACGGAAGAAGTCATTGAATACCAAAGTGCGCAGAACTGTGATGTGTTCTCGACGGTGAGTGACGTTACCGCCCGTGAGTGCAAGCATTTGCTCAAACGCAAGCCCGATGTCATCGTCCCCAATGGACTCAATGTCGAGCGATTTGAAGCGCTTCATGAATTCCAGAACCTTCACTCCCAATACAAGAAGGAGATTCATGAGTTTGTTATGGGTCATTTTTTTCATTCCTATACGTTTGACCTTGACAAGACCATTTACCTGTTCACCTCGGGCCGGTACGAGTACAAGAACAAGGGCTTCGACCTTACCCTTGAAGCATTATGGCGCCTTAACGAGAAACTGAAGGCCGAGCAGGCAGATGTTACCGTGGTAATGTTCTTCATTACCAAGCGGGAGTACTACAGTATCAAGCCGGAAGTGCTCCAGTCGAGGGCGATGCTGGAGGAAATCAGGGAAACCTGCGCCACGATTGAGCGCGAAGTGGGAAAGGCGCTCTTTAATACATCGAGCATGCAGCAGGACAACCGGCTGCCCAACCTGAACAGTTTTGTCAGTGATTACTGGAAACTGCGATATCGGCGGACCGTGCAGAGTTGGAAGAGCAACAAGCTTCCGGGGGTGATCACCCATAAACTGGTTAATGAAGAGAGCGACGATATTCTCCTGTATTTATTGCGGCGCAATTTCCTCAACCGTCCCGACGACAAGGTAAAGATTGTGTACCATCCGGATTTTATCACGTCCACCAACCCGCTCTTTGGTATGGACTATCAGCAGTTTGTTCGAGGTTGTCACCTGGGGATATTCCCCAGTTACTATGAGCCTTGGGGCTATACGCCGTTGGAGTGTATGGCCAGCGGAGTGCCCTCGGTGACCAGCGATCTGTCCGGCTTTGGCGATTACCTCACGAGGAATTTCCCGGATTACGAGAAGAACGGAATGTACGTGATCGAACGAGGTCGCAGAACTTTTGATTGGAGCGCGCGTCAGCTAACGGGCACCTTATACCGTTTCCTCACCCAAAGCCGACGAGAACGGATTATGCAGCGGAACAATGTGGAGAGTAATGCGTCGGCGTTTGACTGGAAGAACCTGATCAGGTACTACCAGCAGGCCTATGAAATGGCAGCCTACAATCCATCGTAATTTTTTCACGCTACAGATCGGTGGTGATCGCCGGTCCTTTCGTAATTTCAGCAGCAGTAACAGTCATGCGTGTACACAACCTGGGCGAAACCAATACCATTGCCAACCAGTATATGGCCGAATTGCGTGACCCGTCACGTCAGTTAAACCGCATGCTGTTCCGTCGAAACCTCACTCGCCTGGGGAATATTATGGCCTATGAGATTTCAAAGGAACTTGAGTATAGCCCGCAACTGATAACTACTCCACTGGGAAAGAAGTCTATACGGGTGCCCGTTGATGATGTCGTATTGATCACGGTGTTGCGGGCAGGCTTGCCTTTCCTGGAAGGTTTTCAGCAGGTCTTTGATCGGGCCGATACCGGATTCATCGGGGCGTTTCGGGTTGAAGGGGCAGCTGAACTTAAGATTCAGGCCGGCTATGTGGCGGTGCCCAAACTGGATAGCAAACGGGTTGTGTTAATTGATACCATGCTGGCCACCGGCAAGTCACTGGCCGAAGTGCTTCGACTGCTGAAGGGTCATGGCGAACCGAAGCACTTATATCTGGCTTCGGTAATTGCGGCGCCCGAAGGGGTAACGTACCTGCAGGAAGCGGTGAAAATGCCGGCTTCACTTTGGACTTTTGCCATTGATGACCGGCTGAATGATTCTTTCTACATCGTTCCGGGCCTGGGCGATGCTGGCGATTTGAGTTACGGGGAGAAGTAATATGGCGGAGGAGTTGTTGAAAGCCATTCCGGCTTTTCTGTTCAGCATGCTGAAATTTATCCTGGGCCCGACGCTGGGTTTCGCTGCCGGCCTGCACATCGTAACCACGATACTGGCCACCATCGCCGGAATGATGACTTCTGTAATACTTTTCACCTACTTCGGCGAGTGGCTAAGAGGCGAGGTACTTCGCCGGTTTTATCGAAATGCGAAACGGATTACTCCCCGCAGTCGGCGATTGGCCGGTTGGAGAAAATATGGACTGACGGGAATTGCGGCATTAACGCCCTTAATCCTCACGCCCATTCTCGGTACCCTGCTCGCCGTTGGCGCAACGAGGTCAAAGGCCAGGATATTGTTCGCCATGTTTGTCAGTGCAACCAGTTGGTCGTTGGTTTTCAGCGGCGTTATCTATTTCCTGGGCAGTGACTACTTCCCTGAATTCATGCAGTGGATCTTCAGGAACGCTCCACCCAAGATTTGATACTCATCGCCCACTGCCTTCCGGCTGATCGGGTAGCATTTCGATATCGCGTATAAGGACACGCTTGGCAATTTGTTGAGCGGTGGTCGTGGCAGCCAGTCCACCGAGAGCGGTTTCCTTGTAACGCGTTTCCATGCTGGCGCCGATTTCGCCCATGGCCTCGATCACTTCATCGACGGGGATCACACTGCTGACATCAGCCAGTCCGATTTGAGCGGAACTGTTGGCAATAGCGGCGGCACTGGCGTTTCGCACGACACAGGGCACTTCAACAAGCCCCGCTACCGGGTCACACACCAGGCCCAGCATGCATTGTACGGTGATGGCAACCGCGTTGAAGATTTGATCCGTATTTCCCCCCAGACAATACACAATGGCAGCTGATCCCATCGCAGCGGCGGTTCCGGTTTCCGCTTGACATCCGCCGACGGCGCCGGCAATGGAGGCCTTCTGCTCCATAATCAGGGCCACCCCTGCGGCAAGCAACATGGCCTCCAGAATTTTCCGGTCGGGCACCTCATGAATTTCTTGCAGCGTAAACAGCACACCCGGCATGATGCCGCTGGCTCCTGCGGTTGGTGCGGCGACGATTCTGCCCATACATGAATTGACTTCCTTGGCGGCCAGGGCGCGTGAGATGAGGTGCTGGAATTCTTTCGAGAGCACCGCCTTGGGATAGCGGTACACTTTCTTTGCACCGTTGTTAATCATGCCTGACCGGGAAGTCATGTCTTCTTCAAGGCCTGTCTTCACCGCATCTTTCATGACCGACCAGGCCGTTTCAAGGCCTTGCCAGATCATTTCCTCCGTGCGCCCCTTCTGGTCCATTTCATATTCGAGCACTACACCCACGAGCGACTTGTTGTTGTCGTTGCTGTACTTCTTCCAACCGGCGAAGGAGTCAAAAAGGAATGCCATAGTTCTTGTGGTCTACGAAGTTAACCGTTTGTGTAGGGATTACAATTTCGCCCTTCAGAAAGTTCTATCTTAGCGACGGATACCCAAAAACTGTTCAAACCATGAAGTATACGTTCTGTCTTTTGTCTCTCCTTATTTCAATTGCGGTTGGCGCCCAATCCAGTGATGAACTGACCCTTCGGAAAATTTATGACAAGGCGCTGGCCGAAGGTCAGTCATACAATATGCTGGATTACCTGTGCAACAAGGTGGGGGCGAGATTGAGTGGTTCGCCTGGCGCAGCGGCTGCTGTCGAGTGGAGCAGGCATGTTATGGAAGAATATGGATTTGATTCCGTGTGGCTCCAGCCTGTTATGGTGCCTCACTGGGTGCGCGGGCAGAAGGAGATCGGACGTATTGTGAATTCCAAGAAATTGGGGACCGTCGATCTTTCGGTGTGCGCTTTGGGCGGATCCGTAGGCACAGGCCCTGAAGGATTGACAGCGAACGTAGTCGAAGTGAAGAACTTTGAAGAACTGGCCGCGCTGGGCAACAAGCTGATTCAGGGGAAAATTGTGTTCTTCAATCGACCCATGGACCCCACTCAATTGCAGACTTTCTCGGCCTACGGTGGCGCGGTGAACCAGCGAGGCGGCGGCGCCTCCGAGGCAGCCAAGTATGGGGCTGTCGGAGTCATCGTCCGGTCAATGGGCATCAACCCGGAGTCCTACCCGCATACCGGGGGAATGGGGTACGCTACCGGCGTTCCCATGATTCCGGCGATGGCGGTCAGCACCCGACACGCCGATATGCTGAGCCGATTGCTGAAAGACGACAAGGGATTGACAGTATATATGGAGATGCACTGCCAAAAACTGGAGGACGCACCTTCATTCAATGTGATCGGCGAACTTCGTGGCAGCGAATACAAGGACGAAATCATCGCCATAGGCGGGCACCTTGATTCGTGGGACCTTGGTCAGGGTGCGCATGATGATGGAGCTGGCTGCGTTCAATCCATTGAGGTGCTCCGAATCTTCAAGGCCATGGGCTACAAGCCAAAACGAACCATTCGCGCCGTGATGTTTATGAATGAGGAGAATGGACTTCGCGGCGGCCAGAAGTATGCTGAACTGGCAAAGCTGAATAAAGAAGTTCACTTGGCGGCAATCGAGTCAGACCGGGGAGGATTTACCCCGCGTGGGTTCACGATCAGCGCGCCACAGGATCAACCCGAGAAGCGCACGAAAATTCTGTCGTGGAAACCCCTCCTCGAACCTTACGGGTTGTCCGACATGAGTTCGCAGGGCGGAGGAGCCGATATCGGCCCCCTGGCACCGCAGGGCGTGACGCTCATTGGATTCCTTCCTGACTCACAGCGCTACTTCAATTATCACCATACGGCCGAGGACACATTCGACAAGGTCGACAAGCGTGAGCTTGAATTGGGCTCAGCCTCCATGGCAGCGATGGTTTACCTCATCGATCAGCACGGGCTGAAATGAGCCGGAGACGTGCGGTTGGAGGTGAGCCGCAAAACAGCAGGCCCGATGGCTACGCGTGGGCGTATTCTTCGATGGGCAGGCAACTGCAGACCAAATTGCGGTCGCCATACGCATTGTCAATGCGGCTAACGCTGGGCCAGAATTTGGTTTCCTTCACAAAGGGCAGCGGATAGGCGGCTTTTTGCCGGCTGTAAGGAAGGGTCCACTCATTGGCGGTGATGACAGCGGCCGTATGAGGGGCGTTCTTCAACACGTTCTGCACTTTGTCCGCTTTGCCTTCCTCGACTTCGCGGATTTCCTTTCGGATCTCAATCAGGGCGTCGCAGAAGCGATCAAGTTCTTCTTTGGTTTCGCTCTCGGTCGGCTCAATCATCAGCGTACCGGCGACGGGGAACGAAACTGTTGGAGCATGGAATCCATAGTCCATCAACCGCTTCGCAATATCCTCAACTTCGATGCCGGCTTTCTTGAACTCGCGGCAATCGACAATCATCTCATGTGCACAGCGTCCATGAGTGCCCGTGTATAGTATTGGGTAGTGTTTGCTAAGGAGTTCCTTGACATAATTGGCATTGAGGATGGCCATCTTAGTGGCATTCGTCAGTCCTTCGCCTCCCATCATGGCGATATACGCATAGGAGATGGCGAGGATGCTGGCGCTTCCCCAGGGGGCAGCAGAAACAGCCGTGATAGCCTGGTTGCCTCCTGTTTTCACCACAGGGTGTCCGGGCAGGAAGGATTTGAGTTTATCATTGACGCAAATGGGACCCATGCCAGGGCCGCCTCCTCCATGGGGGATGCAGAAAGTCTTGTGCAGATTCAGGTGGCAGACATCCGCGCCAATGTTGGCGGGCGAAGTCAATCCTACCTGGGCATTCATGTTGGCGCCATCCATGTAGACGAGTCCGCCGCTGGCGTGAATGGTCTGACAAATTTCAACGATGGACTCCTCAAATACACCGTGTGTGGAAGGATAGGTTACCATCAAGCAGGCCAGGTTGTTCTTGTGCTGTTCGGCCTTGGCCTTCAAATCGGCCACATCAATCTTTCCCTCGCTGTCCGACTTGACCACAATCACTTCCATTCCCGCCATTACAGCGCTCGCAGGGTTGGTGCCGTGCGCTGAAGCCGGGATGAGGGCGATATTGCGGTGTGACTCGTTTCGGCTGGCATGATAAGCGCGGATCACCATCAATCCTGCATATTCGCCCTGAGCGCCGCTGTTGGGCTGGAGGGAAACGCCGGTAAACCCGGTAATCGTCTTCAGCCAATCTTCAAGATGGGTGATTAACTCATGATATCCTTTCGCTTGGTTGGCAGGGACAAAGGGATGCAGGTGACCAAGTTCTGGCCAGGTCACCGGAATCATTTCTGTTGTCGCGTTGAGTTTCATCGTGCACGAACCGAGTGAAATCATGGAGTGGACCATCGACAAGTCTTTGTTCTCCAGCTTCTTGATGTAGCGAAGCATCTCGTGCTCACTGTGATGCATATTGAAGACCGGATGCTGAAGGAAGGGCGAGGTCCTGATTAGCGCCGTCGGCCAGGTTAACGTTTCGGGTTCAATGCCGTGTCCGGGGAAGGACTTTTTGGTGGCCGCGGCCAGCACATGAAGGATGGCTGTAATGTCTTCCCCGGTAGTGGTTTCGTCGATGGAGATACCAATTCGATTGCCTCCCAGGTAACGGAAATTCATCTCACGCTCGAGGGCTTCGCGTTCAACGGCAGCTGCATCAGGAACGACAAGCTGAAGCGTATCGAAATAAGCTCCGTTAAGCTGCTGGAAACCTAATTCACGAACTCCGTTGTCAAGCATGCGCGTCAGGCCGTGAATTCGTCCCGCGATCTTCCTCAGTCCGGTTGGACCATGGTATACCGCGTACATACCGGCCATTACCGATAAGAGGACCTGCGCCGTACAAATGTTGGAGGTAGCTTTTTCGCGGCGAATGTGCTGCTCCCGTGTTTGAAGCGCCATTCGATAAGCGGGATTCCCTTGTGCGTCAACCGATGCGCCGATGATTCGGCCAGGCATCAGGCGCTTGAACTCGTCGCGTGTGGCAAAGAAGGCCGCGTGGGGTCCACCGAAACCCATGGGTACACCAAAGCGTTGAGACGAGCCAACGGCAATGTCTGCCCCCATTTCACCGGGAGATTTCATCAGGATCAGGCTCATCAGGTCGGTTCCCATAACCACAAACACATCTTTTTCATGTGCCGCGGAAATGAATGAGGTATAGTCGCGTATTTCTCCCAGGCCACCAGGATTTTGAACATACACGCCAAAGAGTGCGGAGTCAGTTATATCCAGCGTATCCATGCGCCCAACAACCAAGTCAACGCCGATCGGGGCCGAGCGGGTCTTTAGCAGATCAATGGTTTGGGGAAATGCTGTTTCATCCACAAAGAATTTCGTCGCCTCCTTTTTGTTGCTTTTGCGTGAGGCATGAAGCAAGTGCATGGCTTCGGCAGCCGCGGTGGCCTCATCGAGGAGTGAGGCATTCGCGATCTCCATCCCCGTCAAATCCATTACCATGGTTTGGAAATTGATGAGCGCCTCCAGACGTCCTTGGGCGATTTCCGCCTGATAGGGAGTATAGGCCGTATACCAGCCCGGATTTTCAAGAATGTTGCGGAGAATGACCGGCGGCGTTATCGTGTCATAATACCCCGCGCCGATATACGACTTGAATACCTTGTTTTTGGTGACGGTCTTCCGGAAATGTTTCAGGAAGGACGACTCCGACAACGCTTCGGGAAGTGCCAGCGGAGCCTTCAGTCGTATACCGGAAGGCACGGTTTCTTCAATCAACTTGTCGAGCGAAGCCGCACCGACCACGTTGAGCATTTCTTCTACCTGGCGCTGATCAGGCCCGTTGTGACGGGATTCAAATTTCTCGGAGTAGTGTGGATTGATCTTCATGGTCGGATATTCGGTGATACGGGTTTTCGGTTGAGGATTCGGCCAGGGCCCGAAAAAACCCTGGCCACATGTACATCAGTATTCCTATGACTGGTTTTCAAAACGCTCGAACTCTGAGAAAAAGAAGTTGCCTTCGATTTCTGCATTAGCGTCTGAATCGGAACCGTGAATCGCGTTGGCATCAATCGACTTGGCGAACAGGGCGCGAATGGTGCCCGGCGCTGCCTTGGCAGGATCGGTGGCGCCGATCAGCTTTCTAAAGTCTTCCACGGCATTTTCTTTTTCGAGAATCATCGGAACAATGGGGCCCGACGACATGTAGGCGCACAGGTCCTTGTAAAATGGACGCTCTTTGTGTATGGCATAGAACTTTCCAGCCAGGGCAGGTGTCATCCAGACCTTCTTGATCGCTATGATTTTGAATCCCGCTTCTTCAATCATCTTGGTGATCGCACCTGTCTTTCCGGCGCCTGTCGCGTCGGGCTTGATCATCGTAAATGTTCTGTTGGTGGCCATTCGTTTGTTGGTTGTGTGTTTTTGTGCTTTGGCTGCTGACTATAGGTAGAGGAACAGCAGAATTTTTCGGCCGCAAAACTATCAAAAAGCGGGTAGATTCAGGAGGTCAATTTCAATCATTTATTGGCCGCAACGTCTGGATTTGGGCCTGCCAGGCAGAATATGTCGTCTCCTGCAACCAGATCCTTAATTCCTCACTATTTTTGCCCCCTTGATGAAAAACATACAGGCGTTCAAACAGCTGATCGATAGCCCAAAAGAGGTGGTTGTGGTCACGCATTTCAAGCCTGATGCCGACGCCCTGGGTTCATCACTTGGGCTCGCCGGCTTCCTGAAGAAGAAAGGACACCGTGTGCAGGTGGTTACGCCCAGCGACTACCCGTCTTTTCTCGCGTGGATGCCCGGAAACGACGAGGTGATCGCGCTATCCAAGGAGGACCCGGGACCTGCCGAACGAGCGAAAGCCGCCATTGAAAGGGCCCAAGTGCTCTTTTGTCTTGACTTCTCCGCGCTGAAGCGAACGGAGGACCTCCAGGAAGTTATCAGAGCCGCAAAGGCCGTCAAGGTGCTGATTGATCACCACCTTGAACCCGAACGATTTGCCGATTTTGAACAATGGACTGTCGAATCAGCATCCACCGCAGGCCTGATCTTTCAATTGATCAGCGAACTCGGCGAGCGGCAGCTGATTGATGCGGATATTGCCAATTGCCTGTACGCAGGACTGATGACAGATACAGGAGGATTTCGTCATTCGAACACGACCCGTACCGAATTTCAGATCGCTGCTGAGTTGGTCAGTCACGGCGCTAACCCAAGCCTTGTTGCCAAATTAATCTACGATACCAATACAATAGAGCGGCTGCGACTAACAGGGTTTGTACTCTCGCAAAAGCTGCAGGTCTTGCCCCGATACAAGACAGCTTACATGGTCCTTAGTGCCGATGAGCTCCGTCAGTTTGGGTCGCAAACAGGAGATACGGAGGGCCTGGTCAATTACGGCCTCTCCATTAGCACGATCCGTCTTTCTGTCCTGCTGTATGAACGGAAGAATGAAATCAAGTATTCCTTTCGTTCCCTGGGTGATTTCTCGGTCAACGAATTGGCTCGCCGGCATTTTGAGGGCGGGGGCCACAAGAATGCCGCCGGCGGCACGTTTAAAGGAAGTCTGCAGGATGCATTGAAAAAACTTCTCGATATCCTTCCTGAATATGAAGCTAAACTCAACGCCTAACTTTGTTCCCCGTATGTTCAAGAAATGGTTCGCTTATTTTCTTCTCGCTGGTGTCGCCACCTTCAACTTCTCTTGCAAAAAAGACAGGGAGGCTCCCAACGGACTAAAGGTGCGGGTGCTAAAAGAAGGACAAGGAACCTATGCCAAGCCCGGGGAATTTGTAATTACCAGCATGATCGTGAAAGATGCGAAAGACTCAATTTGGCGGGATACACATGACCAGAACCTGCCTATGATATTGCCGGTGGGTGACGAATCGCAAATCAGCACGGAGAAAGGATTGGAAAGTGTTTTTCGCGTCATGAAAATTGGTGATAGCATAGCGGTTGACATTGAAGCGCAATTATTGGCTAGGAATGGTGCGCTTCCGCCTAAACTCAAGCCCACTGACCTATTGACGTACATTTTTGCGGTAAGGGATATTACCGACCAGGTAGGGGTTAATCGCCTCCAGATGGAGCTTCAGCAGCGTCAGACCATGGAAGCGCGCAAGGAACTTGACCGTCAGCTTGCGGCTGACACCGTAGCCATCGACGCTTACCTGGCAGCCAACAAAATTAACGCGGTCAAGGATGATTCTGGATTACGATATGTTATCACCCGGAAAGGAAAGGGTCCCTCCCCAACTGTAAGAAGTACGGTGAAAATAAAATACAAGGGATGGTTGTTCCCCGATGGCAAGGTATTTGATCAATCCAATGGATCCGTCGAGTACCCGGTGAATATCTTTATTCAAGGCTGGCAGATCGGGTTGCCGTTGATTCAAAAAGGAGGTACGGCTACCTTGTACATCCCCTCGGGCCTGGCATACGGGGTTAATGGATATCAGCCCGATATTCCACCCAATGCAAACCTGGTATTTGAAATTGAATTGATTGACTTTAAGAACTGAGAACTGAATTAGGAGTTTAAAAAAGAAGAAGGGAGCATATGAAGAAGGTTGTGATTGCGGTGATGTTGCTGGCGATGGGGTGCAGTACTGACAACGTCCTGTCCTATGAAGATCAGTTGACCAAGGACCTGCGAATAATTGACAAGTATCTCGATGCGAACGGCATCGTCGCCACCAAGGACCCTTCCGGGCTTCGCCTGGTAGTTCATGAAGCGGGTACCGGACTTATGCCGACGTATACGGCCAAGTTGACGGTTAAATATGTGGGCAAGTTTCTGAATGGGAGTGTATTCGATCAGTCAAAATTGAATGCAAACGGACTGCCCAATGCCTTTCAAACGCCCCTTTCAGGACTCATTTCGGGATGGCAGATCGCATTTACCAAATACATCGCAAAAGGCGGTAAGGCTACCCTCTATATTCCATCAGGTCTCGGCTATGGTCAGGCAGGCAGCGGGCCGATTCCGCCCAACAGCAATCTCATTTTTGAAATTGAACTGATCGGGTTTGTGAACTAACCGGGCTGCATCGTGCTGACCTCGCTCTGCTTTGCCACCAACAATCAGCACAAAATCGAAGAGGTACGCGCGCTGGTTGATCACTCGATCGCGCTGACTACACTTGCGGAGTCGGGCATTTACGAAGACTTGCCCGAGACCCAGGATACTATTGCGGGCAATGCCCGTCAGAAGGCACTGTACGTATTTGACCGATATGCGTTATCCTGTTTTGCCGACGATACCGGACTCGAAGTAGATGCCCTGGCCGGGGCACCCGGCGTTCACTCGGCGCGTTATGCCGGGCCGGGTAAGCGAAGTGACGAGAACATGGCTCTCCTGTTGCAGAATCTTCAGGGGCAGGTAAATCGAGCCGCCCGTTTTCGATGTGTGATCTGGTTGGTTACCCCCGAGGGTCAGTGGTCTTTTGAAGGTGTGTTGCCGGGCACCATTCTCTCCTCAGGAAGGGGAAGCGGCGGATTTGGGTACGATCCCCTCTTTCTTCCGGAAGGTTCAGCCCTTACGCTGGCAGAAATGTCTCTGGAAGAAAAGAACAAGATCAGTCATCGTGGCCTGGCCATCCGTAAGCTGGCGGATTTTCTACGATCGAGGTAGGACAATTTCAAGGATGTTTACCATTTTGCGGCTGTATCCAATCGTGTGAAAAAGCCCTTTACTATTGGCATCACCGGCGGCAGCGGTTCAGGCAAGACTTTTTTCCTGGATGGACTTTCCTCCCGGTTCACTCAGGAGCAATTGTGCCTCATCTCCCAGGATAACTATTACAAGCCGAGGGATCAGCAACCACTCGATAACAACCAGATCAAGAATTTTGACCTGCCCGAATCCATCGATCGCAAGATGTTTCACCAGGACCTCCTTGCGCTAAAGGAAGGCAGAGAGGTGGTTCGAAAGGAGTATACATTCAACAATCCAGACAAGGAACCAAAGACACTGGTATTCCGCCCTACACCCATTATCGTGGTGGAGGGATTATTCGTTCAGTATTTCAACGAGATTGTCAGTGAACTTGATCTCAAAATATTCATCGACGCAAAAGACCACGTAAAACTTGGCCGCCGGATTCATCGCGACCGTATCGACCGTGGATATGATCTTGATGACGTGCTTTACCGGTACCAGTATCATGTAATGCCGGTATATGAATCGCTTATCGAGCCACTCAAACATCACGCCGACCTGGTAATCCCCAATGATCATGGTTTTGAACGTGCCCTGGAGGTGGTTGCCGGGTACCTCAAAGGCATGGTTTAGCCGGTTGCAAATCTGGGCTCAATGCCTACCTTTGTGTCCCTCTCGTAAAACATGAAAAACCGGTCAATCCTTCGAAAGCTGATGATAGCTGCTGGAATTCTTGCAGCCCTCACGATCGTGTTGTCACCGGCCTTCCAACGGGAAACGAACAAGGTCATCACGGAATTGAAATCGAAGGCGGACGGCGAAGACAGGCACTATGTCAGTGTTTCTCCGGAGGCAGTTACTACCACCCAGGCCGTTCAGGTGGAACCCGCCAATCCGTTCATGATTCAGGAGATCATCACCGTTGGTATTCAGGCTCCTGCAGTGCCGGTTCCCGACATAGTCCTTCCCGCCTCGGTACTCAGTACCCTGCTGAAGACAGTCATTTCTCCACAGGCCCCGTAGCCTCCACAACCTGAAGTCTTGCTGGCAGCCCATCAGTGTGGAGAGTTGCCGGCGCATTTTCATTTGATCAGCAAATCAGTTAACAGTTTATTTTATGCAGAATAAAGGAGTAGTTGTCGCACTGACAATCATCATTACTTTCCTGTGTGTGTACTACCTGTCGTTCACGTTTGTGTCGCGCAGGGTGCAACAGGATGCCACCAAACACGCTACGGACCAGAGCGGCTCATTGAATCTGGCCAAAAAGCAAACGTATCTTGATTCCATCTGGAACCTGCCGGTGTACAACCTGCTGGGTGCGGAGTACACCTATAAGGAAGTCAAGGAGAATGAATTAAGCCAGGGACTTGACCTGCAAGGGGGCATGCACCTGGTGCTCGAAGTGTCTCCGGTGGATATAGTCCGGGGCCTGAGCGGAAACAACCAGGACCCTGCCTTTGTCACCGCCCTCCAAACAGCGCGGGAGCGGTACAAAACCAGCAATGCAAACTTTGCTGATCTCTTTAGCGCGGCGTTCAAAGAAGCCAACCCGGATCGTACCCTTGCTTCGTTGTTTGTTTCTACGGCCAACCGGGGCCGGGTTAATCTTGCCGACAGCGATGAGGCGGTCATCAAATTCCTCAAGGAAGAGATTGAACGTGCCTTCGATCGTTCATTTACCATTCTTAAAACGCGGATTGACAAATTCGGAACATCGCAGCCCAACATTCAGCGGTTGCAGGGAGGAGGCCGAATCCAGGTTGAAATTCCCGGAGCCGACAATCCCCAGCGGGTAAGAAAACTTCTCTCTGGCGTGGCCAGGCTCGAGTTCTGGGAAATAGTTGAGTACAATGACCCTCAACTTCAGCAGGCCTTGATGGCCGTAAATCAAATGCTATTGAAAGAACAGACCGCGAGGCAAGTCGCTACGCCGGCTGCGGTCACCGAGACAAAACCCGGTGCTAAGAAAGACTCCACCTTATCTGCGCTGGAACAGCAACTGTCCAAAGCAGCATCAGACACGTCAAGCAATGCACTTGATTCTCTCCGTAACCTTACCGTATCGCCGTTGTTTGCGCTTGCCAACCCCGGCATTCCGTTCTTGTATGCTGTCAAGGATACCGCCGAGATCAATCGCCTGATGAAGCGTGAAGATGTGCGCTCGATGATTCCCCGCAACATCGGATGGTTCTGGGATGTGAAGCCGGAACCGGACATAACTCCCGGTGTGGATGACCTTCGCCTTAACTTCATCAACCTGGGTCGCGGCGGAAAGCCCTTGCTGTCCGGAGAGGTAATCAATGATGCCCGTCTGGACTATGACCAGTTTGCGCGACCGGCGGTAAGCATGACGATGAATGCAGGCGGCTCCAAGGTTTGGGCCAAGGTCACGCGCGAGGCAGCCAATAAATCTCCTCAGGGACGCATTGCTATCGTACTGGACAACTATGTGTATACCGCACCCACTGTTCAGGGTGAAATACCCAACGGCAATTCGCAGATAACCGGAAGTTTTGAGGTGGAGGAGGCCAAGGACCTGGCGAACGTACTTAAGGCAGGTTCACTTCCTGCGCCGACGCGAATCGTGGAAGAAGCCTATGTGGGTCCTTCGTTGGGTCAGTTGGCGCAAAACCAGGGCCTGATATCATCCCTCGCCGGGCTGGTGCTCGTGGTGATCTTCATGATCATTTATTATGGTAAAGGCGGTTGGATCGCCAACCTCGCCCTGTTGTTCAACATATTTTTTATCCTCGGTATTCTCGCACAGCTTAATGCGGCCCTCACCTTACCGGGTATTGCAGGGATCGTGCTCACCATGGGTATGGCCGTTGACGCAAACGTGCTGATTTATGAACGTATCCGGGAGGAGTTGCATCACGGGAAGAAACTGCGTGAAGCGATCAAGCTGGGGTATCAACGAGCCTTTTCCGCGATTTTCGACTCCAACCTGACGACATTTCTCACCGGTATGTTCCTCTTCATTTTTGGTCTCGGACCGCTCAAGGGATTTGCCATTGTGCTCATGATTGGCATCGGCACATCGTTCTTTTCAGCGGTATACATTTCCCGGGTGATTGTGGAGTGGCTTGTACGCAAGGGCGATGAAACCAAGATCGGCTTTGAGACGCGCATCTCCTGGACCATACCCAAGGACCTGGTTATTGATTTTGTGTCGCTCCGCAAGAGGGCCTACATTTTCTCGTCCACGGTCATCCTTATCGGTATTATCCTGATCGCCATTCAGGGCCTTAACCTGGGCGTCGATTTCAAAGGAGGACGTTCATTTATTGTAGCCTTCACCCAACCGGTGGAGGCCACAGAATTGAAATCGAACCTCTCGGCGAGTTTCGAGAACGCAGGCACGGAGGTGAAGAACTATGGAGGGAACAACGTGATGAAGGTTACCACATCCTACCTGGTGGACGACGAGTCGGAGGCTGCTGATGAGAAAGTAAAGGCGGCCATTATTCAAGGGCTAGAGTCCTCGACAGGTAAGAAATTTACTGAGCACGATGGACAATTGGATGATCAGCACTTCACCATTCCTTCAACGTCAAAAGTTGGAGCAACCATTGCGGATGATATCAAGGGTTCGGCCTATATGGCGGGTGGCCTTTCGATCTTGTCCATTTTCCTGTATATCCTTATTCGTTTCCGCAAATGGCAGTTTAGTACAGGAGCGATTGTGGCCCTGATCCATGATATGCTCTTCACCTTTTCAGCATTTGCCATTGCACGAGTACTGGGGTTTTCCCTGGAAATCGACCAGGTTTTTGTGGCCGCCATCCTGACGATTATCGGTTACTCCATCAACGACACGGTGATCATCTTTGACCGGATACGGGAGTATTTGAACCTGGGAACAAGCCATGAACGCACCCGGATTTTCAATATGGCGATCACCAGCACCTTGAGCAGAACCATAGTAACTTCCTCCACCGTGTTGATGGTGGTTATTGTGCTCCTGTTCTTCGGTGGTGAGACGCTTCGGGGCTTTTCATTTGCCATGGTCATTGGTGTGGTGATTGGTACGTACTCTTCGATCTTTATTGCCTCACCGCTGGTCATTGACCTGGATCCCAAGGGGGATAATCAGCTGCATGCCTGAACCATGCAGTTAAACGCCAAGAATCCCGGCCTCCAATGGCCGGGATTTTTTTTGACTTATAAATCGTTTGTGATAAACAGGCTTACATGGATCGTAAACCCCGTTCATGAGGCATTTAATTAATTTCTAACTTTTAAGGGAAAATAGTGAGGAGGCAGAGGGCGTAAGTTTAGTTCTATGAATAATATTTTGTTGATCGAAGATGAGCCAAAAACCCTGACCTATGTCAAAAGAGGTCTTGAGGAGAATGGCTATGCGGTGGATACCGCCGGAGACGGAATGGAGGGGCGCCGGCTGGCGCTGGAGAGAAACTATAGCCTCATCATTAGTGATATTGTTCTGCCCGGAATGAACGGCATTACGCTGTGTCAGGAGCTTCGTGCGATGAACAACCAAACCCCTCTCTTGATGCTTACCGCATTGGGGGATGTGGGAAATATCGTTGAAGGCCTTGACAGCGGTGCTGACGACTACCTGGTCAAGCCCTTTGAGTTTCAGGAACTGCTGGCGCGAATCCGGGTGCTCACGAAGAGAACCCCATCAACCCCGCCTTCTCTTCTTCTTACCGTTGGTGACCTCGAAATGAACCTGGAATCACGTACGGTAAAGAGAGGTGGCAAGAATATTCAACTCACGGCCCGGGAATATTCCCTCCTCGAGTTTCTCCTGAGAAATAAGGGCAAGGTCTTGTCGCGCCAGGAAATCGTCCGCCACGTCTGGGGGCTTGACTTTGACACCGGTACCAACATGGTTGAAGTTTATATCAATTATCTTCGTAGAAAGATCGACAGGGATTTTCCTGAGAAACTGATTCATACCCAATTTGGAATGGGCTACGTGATCAAGCAACCCGATTAACGCACCATGCAAATCCGGACCCGGCTAACCATTCAGTTTGCGGCCGTAGTTTTTCTGTTTCTGGTAATTTCTTTCGGACTGGTCTATTATTTCACCTTTCGTTATAACCGCGACCAATTTCGGGAGCGCCTGAGCAGCCGTGCCATAACCACAGCGCGATTGTTGAACCTTCACGTCGTCGATTCCACCCTGCTGACCGTAATCGATCACACGAAGACAGGCATCCTCTATGGAGAAAGTGTTACGATTTATGACAAAACCGGCCGTGAAATCTATGCCAACAACGATACGGTTTCCTTCAACCTTCCTTCGGAAACCCTTCAACGAATTCACGACCAGGGGAGTCTTTTCTTCAAGTACGGAGCTTATCAGGTCTCTGCGCATCAATTGACCGACAAGGAGGACTCCTACGTGGTGATCTCGGGAGCCATTGACGTCGCCGGCCACGAGTTAATGAACAACCTGCTGCTTCTGCTCGTAGGCCTGCTGACCGTTGCCATGGCGATAGTGGTATTGGCCGGATGGCAATACGCAGGCAGGGCACTACACCCTATCAATGTGTTGATCAACGAGGTGCAGTCGATATCGGAAGATGACCTTCAGCGAAGATTAAAGGAGCCCCGTGGACGGGACGAAATTGCCAAGCTGATCCGGATTTTCAATGGACTGCTCTCGCGTATTGAGAAGGCGTTTGATCTTCAGCGTTCGTTTGTAAGCAATGTGTCTCATGAACTGAAAAATCCACTGACCAGAATCACTTCTCAGTTGGAGGTAACACTTCTAAATGCAAGGTCAAACGAAGAGTACCGCGAAACGCTGGAATCGGTACTGGAGGATGTGCGTGAGTTGAATCTGCTGGCGACAAGCCTGCTGGACCTTGCATCGAAGCATCAATCCAGCCAGACATTTGCAATGGCCAGTGTAAGGGTTGATGAGGTGCTTTGGGATGCCATGGAGCGTGTGCACACCCTGAATCAGCACTATCGTGCCGAGGTGGTGGGCCTGGACCTTCCTGAGTCAGAAGAGGATTTGTGCAGCTATGGAAGCCCGCACCTCCTTCGCTCCGCGTTGATCAACATCATTGAGAATGCGTGCAAATTTTCTGAAGATCACACGGCCCGGATTTCCCTGAGTTGCTCGGATCGTCAAATCATCATCCGTGTAAATGACCGCGGACCCGGTATAAGTGACACGGATCTTAAGAATATTTTTCAGCCCTTCTACCGGGGCAATCAGGGAACTTCCACCAAAGGTCATGGTGTCGGGCTGTGGTTGAGTCAGCGGATATTCCGGTTATATGAAGGAGATGTGACAATTCATTCCAGGTTGGGTGAAGGAACTGAGGTGAAAGCCATTTTGAAAACCAAGGAAAATATTAGGAACAATTAATCCCTTTCTAATTGAGATTAACCACAATTCGAGAGAACAACTCCGAGATTTGACTAATTCATAGTGAGAAGGTCAGTGGGTGACCTGGTAGGGGCCAAACGTTTGGGCGGCCCCTATTTTTTTATTCGGGTGGCAGGTCTTGCTCAATCCGTACGCCTACTGCAAGAATGCCTCGCAGCGTATCCTGCCGTGAAAACTGTGTCAGTTTCAAGGTGTATCGCCCGGCATGGGTGAACCTGAAATGAGAGGCAATTGGGAACTGGTGATCATACAGATCGCCCAGGCCACTTTCACCATACGGCCTTCCGGTTGGATCAAACAAATCGTTGTACACCAATTTTTTGGCGATTTCATTTCCTGAAGAATCATATAGCGACCAATTCACAAAAAGACGATCCCAGGGGTAATCAATGGAATTACGCACATTGTAATACAGATTGTATTGCTTGCTGGAATCCGAAATGACAAACTCAAATAATGGTTCCTCGGTCACCAGCCAATATCGATGTTTGAATTCGAGGTTGTTCTCATACACCCGTTGCGAATCGCAACCGCTCAGCAAATGAACGGAGGCAATCGCGATGAGAAGAATGACGGAGGGTTTCAAGGAAATAAACTACTTGGGAGGTTGCTGGGGTTTACCGGGACGGCGGCCACGATCCCTGTGTTGACCCCGTGAGCGGCGCTTGTGTTTCCCGCCCTTGTTGCTGAATTTCTTGTCTAGTCGCATGAGGTCGCTGTTGAGGACAGCCGCAGATTCGCGCTCGGCCAGTTCATTCTCTTCGAGGGTAGCCGGTTTTCGCCCTTCCGCATTCCAGCGGAGGATTTCATTCACGCGGTCGGCACTCAACGGATACCAGGTATTCTCTTCCTTGTAGCCAAACCACATGATCTTCCTGAAGATGTCAGTTTTTTGAAGGCTTGCTTCGCCTTTTTCTGTTTGTAACGGCCGGGTCACCTCAGGAATGTCTTTGAGCGCCTGCAGATAAGTCTCCAGTTCGTAGTTCAGGCAGCACTTTAATCGGCCGCACTGCCCGCTGAGTTTACTGGGGTTGAGGGAAAGATTCTGATAACGGGCGGCGCTCGTGGCCACGTTCTTGAAATCGCTCAGCCAGGTTGAACAACAAAGTTCACGGCCACACACACCGATGCCGCCCAAACGGCCGGCTTCCTGACGCAGGCTGATCTGCCGCATTTCCACACGGACCCTGAATTCCCCGGCCAGCACCTTGATCAATTCACGAAAATCCACCCGTTCCTCGGCCGAATAGTAAAAGCTTGCCTTGGTGTTATCAGCCTGGTATTCGACGTCCGACAGTTTCATGCCAAGACGCATCTGGCGAATAATCTCGCGACACCGATGCAAAGAAGGTATTTCGCGCTTCCTGGCCTCTTCAAACTTTTCCAGATCCCGCGTATTGGCTATTCGGTATACTTTCCTGATCTCCCCGTCATTGGCTACGTTCTTCTTTTTCATCTGGAGGCGGACCAACTCGCCTTGAAGGGACACATGACCCAGGTGGTGGCCATTCAAGACCTCCACGATCACCGGGTCGCCGGCGTGGAGATCAAGTTTGTCGGCGTTACGGTAAAATTCCTTCCGTCCATTCTTAAAGCGCACTTCGATTACGTCAAAGCGTTCCTGCACCGGCATGTCCATGTTGGACAGCCAATCGAAAACGTTCATTTTGTTGCAGCCGCCGGTGCCGCAGGCGCCATTGTTATTGCAGCCAGCCGTTTTGCCATCCTTTGTTGTACCGCACGAGCAGCCCATAGCATCAGTTGAATAGCCTGGTACCCAGGTTCAGGGTTTTCCAGTATGGAGCAAATCTACACCAATATCCCTTCGGAAATAGGCGTTCTCAAACGAAATCGAAGACACAGCCTGGTAGGCGTTTGATCGGGCGGCATCGAGGGTGGGCCCCATACCGGTGGCAGCCAATACCCGGCCGCCATCGGTGACGACTAATGTACCTGAAATCTTTGTTCCTGCATGAAACATCAGCGCCCGCTTTTCAGCAGCCTCCTGACCGTTTATTGCCTTGCCTTTTGCATAGGATCCAGGGTACCCACCCGATACCATCATGACCGTTACCGCAGCATGAGCATTGATCTGGATACTTTTTTCTTTAAGCTTTCCGTTTCCGCAGGCGATCAGCAACTCAACCAGATCAGAATCAATACGCGGAACCACGGCTTCGGTCTCGGGATCGCCCATCCGACAGTTATATTCGATGACAAAGGGTTCACCACCCACGTTCATCAATCCGAAAAAGATGAATCCCCGGTAAGGGATTCCTTCCTTTCTCAATCCCATAATCGTCGGTTCGACGATATGCTTTCTCACTTTGTTCATGAACACCTCATCGGCAAAGGGCACCGGTGAAACGGCCCCCATACCCCCTGTATTCGGCCCTTGATCCTGTTCACCGATTCGTTTGTAGTCTTTGGCTTCCGGGAGAAGCACATAGCTTTCTCCGTCGGTTAACGCGAATACCGAGACTTCAATACCGGAGAGAAACTCTTCGACAAGAACGCGGACACTGGCTTCTCCAAAAAGATGGTTTACGAGCATCTCTTGCAGGGAATGCCGCGCCTCCTCCCGTGAGAGGCAGATAATAACACCCTTCCCGGCAGCCAACCCATCGGCTTTCAATACAATGGGTAATCGGCAACCGTCGAGGTAAGCCAGGCCGGCGTCGATTTCATTTTCCGTGAAAGTGCGCGCTTTGGCCGTGTGAATTCCGTTTCGAAGCATGAACTGCTTTGAAAAGTCCTTGCTTCCTTCCAGTCTTGCTCCGGATTTACCAGGACCTACGATCAACACATGCTTCAAGTCTATTTTCGACTCGATAAAATCCCTTAGCCCGTTTACCAATGGTACTTCCGGGCCAACGACAAGAAGATCAATTTGCTTTTGGCGACACAGGTGACTGATGCCTTCGAAATCATCGACGGCAATGTTTATGTTCTCACCTAGGCTTGCAGTACCGGCGTTTCCAGGCGCTATAAAGAGAGAATGGGTGAGGGGGCTTTGTCCGACTTTCCAGGCCAGGGCATGTTCGCGGCCTCCGCTGCCGATGATGAGGATGTTCATGGAGGGGTAAAGGCCTCAAAGATAGAAAAACCTCTTCTTGTACCGATCAGTTGGCGTATTCACTGAGAAATTTGATACGCATCAGCCGCATTTCTTCTTCGCTGTAATCGGCATTGTTGGCATCCGACATGGCCTCTTCGAGGCTGTCGGTTTCTGAATTCAGGAAGTAATCAAAAATCTGATTCTGTTTGTGTTCGTCAAGCACCTCGTCGATGTAGTAGTCCAGGTTCAACTTGGTTCCTGAGTAGCAGATGTTTTCGATTTCTGTTAGCAGGTCTTCAAAGGTCAGGCTTTTCGATTCAGCGATTTCCTCCAGGTCCACCTTGCGATCAATTTGTTGAATGATGAAAATCTTGATCTTGGATTTGTTGACGGAGGACTTAACCACTACTTCTGTGGCTGTTTCGATATCGTTGTCATCTACATACTTCTGGATGAGTTGCAGAAACTCCTTGCCAAACTTCTTCACTTTGCCCATCCCTACACCATTCACCGAAGCCAGGTCTTCCTCGGTTGTGGGATAGGTCGTTGCCATTTCCTCCAGCGAGGGATCCTGAAAAATTACATAGGGCGGTAAATTCTTGTGACGGGCAACCTGCTTGCGCAGGGTCTTCAGCATCTCGAAGAGCTTTTCGTCGTACGATTTGGAGGTTGTGGCTCTTTCGGATGATACCTCCTCGTCTTCGATGGCTGTGGTGAAGTCATGGTCCCGGGCCAATTCGATCGGGTGAGGCTTATGGAGGAATTTCTTGCCTTTTTCTGTAAGTCGCAATACGCCGATGTTGTCAATGTCTTTCTCAAGATATTGGTAAATCAGGGCCTGTCGGATGACCGATTTCCAGTGGTCTTCACCCTGCTCGGCCCCCTTGCCGTAAATCGGTAAGTCGAAGTGACCGTAACTTTTGATGTATTCGTCTTCCGTACCGCGGATCACGTTGATGAGGTGGCTGAGTCCAAATCGCTCGTTGGATTGACGGGTTGCCTCAAGCACGATTCTTACGGCCTCTGTGCCGTCGTAGCGCTCCCGGGGATGGACGCAGTTGTCGCAAGAACCGCAGTTAGCCTGCGTAAATTCCTCTCCGAAGTAGTGCAGTAACTGGCGGCGTCGACATACGGGTGATTCTGCGTAGAATTCCATTTCCTGAAGAAGTACCCTGGCATTTTCCCGTTCCTGAACCGATTTGTCCTTGTTGAACTTCTCCAGTTTGTTCAGGTCATTGTGGCTATAAAACATGAGGCAAATACCTTCCAGGCCATCACGACCTGATCGTCCGGTTTCCTGGTAGTACCCCTCCAGCGATTTGGGCACATCGTAGTGGACAACAAACCGGACATCGGGTTTATCGATACCCATGCCGAACGCGATGGTGGCCACGATGATATTCACTTCTTCATTCAGAAAGTCATCCTGGTTCTTCATGCGTACATCAGGATCAAGGCCTGCATGGTAAGGTGCTGCGCTGAACCCATTCACGTTGATGAGTTGAGCGATTTCCTCCACTTTCTTTCGACTTAAACAGTAAATGATTCCAGATTTACCTTTGTGCTCTTTAAGGAAGCGGATGAGCTGCTTTTTTGTTTCTTTCTTGGGGCGAACCTCGTAGTACAGGTTCTTGCGATTGAACGAGGAGATGAACACATCGGCCTCCTCCATCTGCAAATTCTTTTGAATGTCAAGCTGCACCTTGGGTGTGGCGGTGGCGGTCAAGGCGATCACCGGCATTTCCCCCAACTGGGCGATCATGGTCTTGATCTTCCTGTATTCCGGCCGGAAATCGTGACCCCATTCGGAAATGCAGTGAGCCTCGTCGATGGCCACAAAACTGATCGTTACCTTCTGCAGAAAGGCGATGTTCTCTTCTTTGTTCAGGGACTCGGGAGCAACATAGAGCAATTTTACCGTGCCGCTTACACAGTCTTTCTTAAGTCGGGTGATTTCGGCTTTGCTGAGCGTGGAGTTGAGAAAGCGAGCCTGGATGCCGTACGCATTGAGCTGGTCAACCTGATTCTTCATCAAGGCAATGAGGGGAGAGATCACAATAGCAAGGCCATTCTTGATCATGGCCGGCAATTGATAGCAGAGCGACTTGCCTGCGCCGGTAGGCATGATCACAAACGTGTTTCGCCCGCTGAGAATGTTCTTGATTACTGCTTCCTGGTTCCCCCTGAATGAAGTATATCCAAAATGCTCTTTGAGTTTTGCTTTTAGTTCATCCTTATCTTCCGCAACCATCATAAGTTCCCAAGTCGATTAAATCCTTACCTTTGCCTCCTCCTTGACGGATTTTGAAAGGCCATTGAATATACCTAAAAAATCTCCAATTAGTTCATTAATTCCTGCTAATGAGCAGTGTGTCTAGGATGAACGGAAGGACTCCCAAAATGTTATTCTGAGAAGGCAAATGGATCGGAATTTATATGTTGTGCTCATGGCTGGAGGCATAGGAACCCGCTTCTGGCCGTACAGTAGAAATGCAAAGCCAAAGCAGTTCCTCGATGTGCTGAACATGGGTAAGACGCTGCTTCAGGCGACTTACGAACGTTACTTATCCATTTGTCAGCCGGAGAATATCCTGATCGTAACGCATGAAGAGCATGCAGACCTGGTGCGGGAGCAGTTGCCGATGGTTGCCCCTGAACAGCTGATTCTGGAACCGATGCGCAAAAACACGGCCCCCTGCATTGCCTACGCTGCCAATCGAATCGTTACCCGGAATCCTGACGCGGTAATGATTGTAAGTCCGGCCGACCACCTGATTCTCAATGAAAAGGATTTCCTGACGACGATTCAAAAGGCGGCCGACCTGGCGCGCTCACAGGACAAACTCATTACGCTCGGGATACAACCCACCCGTCCTGAAACCGGCTATGGATATATCCAGTTCCTTGAAGGAAAAGCCAGCCTGAAAAAAGTGAAGACCTTTACGGAAAAGCCCGAACTCTCCCTGGCCAAGACATTCCTGGAAAGCGGTGACTTCGTCTGGAACTCCGGTATTTTCATCTGGGGCGTTCAGGCTATCCTGACCTCGTTTGGTCGTTACCTTCCCGAGCTTGCCGAAGCGTTTGAAGAAATCCGTCCCAAGCTTGGCAGCCGGGATGAGCGTAGCCTCGTCTCCAATGTATACGGACAAACCAAGAGCATCTCCATCGATTACGCGGTGATGGAAAAAGCGGACAACGTGTATGTGACCTTGGGGAATTTTACATGGTCCGATCTCGGATCGTGGGCTTCACTGCACGAGGCGTCGTCTCGGAATGCTGAAAACAATGTAATAAACAGTCAGGCTCTGGTGTACGATACGCGCAATTCGCTTATCCTGGGTCCATCTGACAAACTGATTGTTGCCCAAGGCCTTAATGGCTACCTGGTGGGCGTATTCGATAACGTGGTCATTATCTGCGAAAAGGATAAGGAAGATATGTTCCGCCGCTTTGTCAATGACTTGAAAGCGCGCCCTGACGGATCGAACTACCTGTAATTATTTTCCGGGCTGCTTTTCTTTTGCCTTGGATTGGGCCTGCATTTGTTGACGGACCGTTTCGTAAATGGCGATGCCGGCAGCGACTGAAACATTGAGCGATTCAATCTTTCCCCGCATAGGAATCTTCACCAATTGATCAGCTTCCTTGAGCAAAGGAGCAGCGATTCCATCCTCCTCCGATCCAAGAAGAAGGGCTATCGGTCCGGACAAGTCAACGGTGTATAGGTCCTGGCCGGCTTTCTCCGTGCACGCCACAACCTGAATGCCATTGTCACGAAGAGTTTTCAAGGTTTGCTTCATCGATTTCACCCGACAGACGGGTAAATGATGAAGCGCACCGGCCGAAGTTTTTACCGCATCGCTGGTTACTGGAGCATTTCCTTTCTCTTCAACGATAATCGCATCAAGTCCGGCGCATTCGCAGGTGCGGGCTACCGCACCAAAATTTCTCACATCGGTGATCCGGTCGAGCAAGAGCAGAAAGGGTGTACGTCCCTGGCTATAGGAATAATCGATAATGGGTTGCAACTCCGCATACTGCACAGCAGCCAGCAGGCCCACCGCACCCTGATGGTTTCTTTGGGTGAGCCGGTTTAGCTTTTCAGCTGGAACAAAACTGAAGGGTATGCTGTGTTCTTTAAGTGCAGTAACCAGTTCCTTCATGAGGTCATTGGTAAGACCCGCCTGGAGGAAGACTTTCTCTACCTGTCGCCCCGAGCGCGCCGCCTCAATCAGTGCGCGGGTTCCATAGATAAGATCACGCTGGTCCATCGGTGAAAATCAAAAGTAAGCTGAATCAGGGAGAATCTTCGGATTAATATCGGCTCTTTCGCCACAGATCGATGGCTTGGTACCAATACTCGGTGTACCCCTTTTCCCTGACGAGCACCGAATGGTCGGGATGGTAGACACTGCCTGCCCTCGCAAAGCGAAAGGATTGTTTCGGGTTCTTATAGCTCCAATATTCAAATCCGCCATCAAAGTTCACCTCATCCGGCAATCCAAAAATTGTGAAGATCATCCCCCGGTCGGTCTTCCATCCTTCTTTGAAGGAGGTGAAGTAGAAGTTGGCCAATTCGATGCGCCGGAAGTAGCTCCGCATGAAGGTGCGGGCACGGTCCTTGTCCTTGGTGATATCGAGGATGATCTTGTCAAAGGCCGCCTTGTCTTCGCCAGCTTTGCCGAGGGCGTCGTTTTCTTCCCGGGTGGTTACAAAGAGCAGCGGCCCCTTAAGGTCAGCCAATTTGTTATACTTCGGATACGGAGATCGTTTGACATAGAATGAAAAACCAGCAGCAGCCGTGGTATCTTCCTGGGCAAGGTAGAGGCCTTCCTTGTTGAAGGGGCCGATAGCGGATTCCGGAGTAACGATGAATGTGGAGTCAGGAAACAGGAACCGGTCCATCTTGATTTCTTTTACCACAAAGGGAGGGGCCGGCGTGGGGAAATTGTCTTTGTAATAGGACACGAAAATGGGCTTGCCGGAACCGGTTCCGTGTATCTTGTATGTCTTTTCAGCAAGAGCAAACGAGTCCCACTGAAAGCCATCATCCTCCAGGTATCCGTTGACCGGGTGATGGGCCTCAACGAGCCGAAAGAATTGCCAGGTTTTTCCGGTGGCAATATTTACCAGTTTGGCAACCAGGAGCCAGGGTTTGGGGGGCTTATTGAATGCAAAGCGCTTCCCGGTCCAGTTCTTGGAAAGCGAGAGCGTGTCGGTCGAACCCAGGGACGATCCCTGCCGCTGAGCATAAGAGTCCCGCTTTTCCCATTTAACCAAATAGGATGTGGCCACTGCATTGTTACACTTTATACGGCAATATACCACGATGCTGTCGCCGTAATTGACGGGCTTCATCTGCAGCACTACTTCAGCCAATGGGTCGTACCAGTGGTTGAAGTTGAGTGAATTCACCGCTTGAGCCGCGACAGGCAGAACGGATATTAGAAGTAGATTGGTAACAAGAAGAATGCGATGCATAAGCCGACGACAAAAATAACGAAGAAAGAAGAAGAACTGGTGCACGATCAAATGATGTAATTTTGGGCCCCATGTCCAGAATCTATACCACCGAGATTACTTCTGACCAGATTGCTTCAGATAATCCACTTCATCAGCGGTTGCTTAAGCCTTACGTTGTCGCGGGCGATTGGGTGAAAGGAGATCTTCTGGAAGTAGGTTGTGGCGAAGGCCGGGGCATACCCTACCTCCTTCCGGCTGTCAGGTCTTACTCAGCGATCGATAAAATTTCTTCTGCTATTGAGTTGCTCCGGGGAAAATATCCCAAGGGCAGATTTACAGCGGGCCATCTTCCGCCCCTGCCTTATGCGGATGCATCCTTTGATGCGGTCGTCAGTTTCCAGGTGATTGAGCACATACAGGATGACCAGTTCTTTCTTGATGAAATCAGGCGGGTACTTCGCCCGGGTGGAGTTGCTTTATTAACGACGCCGAACCGACCTTTGTCGTTGTCCCGAAATCCCTGGCATATCAGGGAGTACACGGCCGCCGAACTCAAGTCGCTTTCATCCTCGATATTCCCGAATGTCGAAATGAGGGGAGTAACCGGCAACGATAAAGTAATGGGCTATCACGAGAGAAATCGTGAATCAGTAAACCGGTTGATGCGATGGGACATCTTTGATTTGCAGCACCGGCTCCCCGCGGCCGTCCTTCGCATACCGTACGATATCATGAATCGGCTCAATCGCAACCGCCTCCATCAAGCAGCTGACTCGCTGGTCAGCGGAATAACCCATGAGGACTACCTGATCACCGATCAACCCGAGAAAGCCCTGGACCTGTTCCTGATTGTGAGAAAGTAGGGAATTAAAAGTCGCCCCGGCTGTTGCCCCGGATTTGCAATCCTTCCAGGAAGCGTTCGTAGCTGCTTTCGAACTTCTTGGCCAACTCGCCTTCTCCATTCTCGTAGAGGATACGCTGCAATTCACCGAGAATGTAAAGGTTACGCCGTACCTCCATGGAGATGCCGCCATATTTCCGAAGCTCATAATCCACCATTTCTTCCGCGCGCGAGCCCAGCAGAGAGGCCATTTCACTGGCTTTTTGCTTATCGCCTACCCGGAACAATAGTTCGACGGTGGACACTGAGGTAATGTCGTAATGAACTACGGCGTCAGGCATCTTGGCCAGGCTGAAGTAGAGTACTTCCTTCCCGCGGGTAAGATCCCCCTGATCGATCATCGCTTCAGCAAGCGAGTTGAGCGATCCCCGGTGGTTTTGAATGAACCCGCGGTAATCCTCATTGTAATAGAGCTTGGGATTGTCCAGTCCGCGATACCCGAAATCCTGGATCATCTTCTTGTACGAGGATTCAATGTTCACCAGTGTTTCACGTTGGGTGTTGTTGCGCACAGGCAATACACGAAAGGCATTACCCTCCTGCACGACGTAATCGCGCATGTCCAGGTTGAGTTGGGCTAACGAAGTATTGTTAAGGTAGATGGGTCGCTCCCAATTGTTGGTGGCAAGCACGTCGAGGAACGCCAGGTCCTTCTTTTCAAGAGAAGTTCCCTTCAGACGAATACGCATTTGATCAACCACCAGGCTGTCCATGCCCTTAGGGATGATGCCCTTTGCCATAACGGCGTCGCGGTCAACGTCCAGCGTGAAGACCTTGCTGGGTACTATGTTGGTCCGCTCATACCGTAATTGCGGAAAATTTTTCTTGAGCAGATCCAGGTATTGACGCAGATCCATGCTGGGGATCTTGAGATCGGTGTAGTAGAGCACATCATTGGGTCCACCCTGGCGATAATTATCAGCTGTGAGGGTGTACTTGAACGGCTCGGACTCGTTCACCTTCAGCATCGTTTGTTCAATGTACCAGTCTGTATTGTAGTAACTAAATACGACCACACGGACATCGGGGCGGTGTTCCTCCACTTCCTGTGCATACCAGAGCATGAAGGTGTCGTTATCTCCGCCGGTATACAGAATGGCATTGGGGTCACAGGAGGAGAGGTAGTTCTTGCCGGAATCAACGGAGAAAAAGCGGTCACTCCGGTTGTGATCGTCCCAACCCTGGGAGGCCATGAGCAGTGGCGCCGACAAGCCAAGGAGCGTAGCCAGCACGGCGCTTGTCTTCTCGTTCTTGAGCGCTTTGTTAATGGCAGAGACCAGGCCGATCACAGCAAAGCCAATCCAGAAGGTGAACGCGTATGTTGATCCCGAGTAAATATAATCGCGTTCACGCGGTTCGACCGGAGGAGAGTTCAGATACACCACAATGGCCACGCCAGTCATGACAAAGAGCAGAGCGACTACGGCGAAGTTTTTGGTGTCCTTCACGAACTGATAGAACATCCCAATGAGGCCGAGAATGAAGGGGATCATGAAGAAATTGTTCCGGGCACGGTTCTCCGATATTTCCTGCGGTACTTTCTCAAACCAGTCGCGGGGGCCAATCCAATCGGCATCCTGGATGTCACTGGCGCGCCCGGCAAAGTTCCACATGATGTAGCGCATGTACATGTGACCGATCTGTTGCCTGAACATGTAATAGATATTCTGGGCAAAGGTTGGCCGCTCGCCTTCGCGAAGACCAAGGATGCTTCGGTACTGCTGCTTGTATTCCGGATTCCAGGCCCGTGGCAGGATCGTCTCTTGGCCCGGCTCATAAATGTAATCGTACTTCCTGTCGGTTATTTCGTATTTGTCTTTCCCCTTGGTATACACGACGTCCTTCTCCTTCACGTCAATAATTTTTGCAGTGAAGTAGGGCCCATACAGGAGGGGGCGACTTCCATATTGTTCACGCTTCAGGTAACGAACAAATGACATCACATCTTTGGGCGCATTTTCATTGATGGGCGTATCGAAGTTGCTTCGGATTACGATCGTGGCATAACTTCCATAGCCAATCAGGATGAATGCAGTTGACAGCAGGAAAGTATTGAGCAGTGGTTTATTTTGAAGGTGACTGTACCGGATGCCGTAGACAAGTCCGCCGACGAGGAGAATGCAGAACGCAATAACCCCCGAGCCAAAGGGCATTCCCAGGTTATTGACGAAAAAGATTTCAAATCCTCCGGCCAGCGAAGGCAAGCCGGGTACGATGACGTCGTTGATGAAAATCACGATGCCGCCACTTACTGCCAAGGCAGCAATAATTCCCCATTGCGAAGGCTTGTATTTTTTGAAGTAGTAGATAAGACCCAGCGCAGGAATGGTGACCAGGTTGAGCATGTGTACACCGATAGAAAGACCCACGACATAGGCAATGAAAATAAGCCAGCGATTGGCGGCTGCTTCGTCGTCAATGACTTCCCATTTAAGAATGCCCCAGACAACAAAGGCCGTGAAGAACGCGGACATGGCATACACTTCAGCCTCAACCGCCGAAAACCAAAACGATTCCGAGAATGTGTAGGCCAGCGAACCCACCAACCCGGCGCCTAACAGCGTCCAAACCTGTCCTGGGGTAAGCTGTTCATCCCGGGTTATGCCCATCATTTTCCGGCCCAGAAGTGTGATGGACCAGAACAGAAAAAGAATCGTAAAGGCGCTGGCGAGCACGCTGAGGAAATTGATCCAGTAGGCGACCTTGGTCACATCACCAAAGGCAAGAAAAGAAAACATGCGTCCAAGGAGCATGTAGAAGGGAGCTCCGGGCGGATGAGACACCTCCAACTTGTACGAGGTGGCAATAAATTCACCGCAATCCCAGTAGCTGGCAGTTTCTTCGAAGGTGAGCCAATAGGTAACGAGCGCAATCGAAAAGGCGAGCCAACCACCGATGTTATTATACTTTTGGAACGGCATGAGTCAGGGAAAATTGTAAGGGGCGAAAATAGTCAATCCGCAGTCAATGGCGGCGATTCTCATCAAAAATTGACCCTCGAACTAGTAAACGATGGTGTAGAAAAGCAGCCATAGCAGGAATATGGGCACATAAAAGCCCAGTACGATTATCCATGCCGGCCGGTTGCCTTTCCGTGTGTAGTGGGTGATCCCGATTACCAGCAAGTACCAATAAATAGGTTCCCAAACACACAATGCCTTGCTCGGATAGCTGTACTGCGGAGGCAGCGTGTGGTAGTCAAGGAAATTCATCACCGACAGTGGATAGAAGGCCCGGATTTCGTAGAAATTGGGATCTCGCTCTACAAAGAAGAACCAGCCAATCTTGATCAGTTCAGGCGCCAGAAAAATGAACTCGCCGACCATAACAATCTTCCAGCACTCCGAGTAAGTGACCCGGTAGCCAAAAAGAAAGCATCCCACCCAAATCACAAATCCCAGGGCCGTAAACTTCCACGCGTAGATGAGAGGAATAGACAGGTATTGGAGCGCGCTGCGGAGGTAAAGTACTGAACCCTCTGGTTGATCGGCCAGGAACTCAAATGCGGCGGTTTCATTTTCGATCATGGACTTCTTGACAAACAGCACCGCAAGGGTTGCCAGGCAGATCAACAGGAAAAGCTGCCGCTTGGAGTGCTCATAGATGTTTCTTGCCTCGGCTTGATCGGTCATGGGAATAAGGGGCAGGGTGCTATTTTTGCGGGGTTGAAAGATACAGGTAAAATAGGATTGGTCGTCTGTTTTGTCTTCTCATCGTTGGCCTTGCGGGGTCAGGAGCGGAAGGACACGACGGTTATTCTTATTTCCAATATTGCCGTTCAACTGGAAGCCACGCAGGCGTTAAACGATCTTTATAACTTCAAGTTCGAAAAAGCAGAGCAGCAATTTCGATGGTTCAAACAGAAATACGCGTGGCATCCTCTCCCGTATTTCCTGCTTGGCCTCAGTGAATGGTGGAAGATCATGCCTTCCATCGAGAACAGGGATCACGACGATCGTTTTCTGGCCTATATGGACAGCACCGTCACGGTGGCCGAGAATTTACACGACAAGTACCCGGAGTACCGCATCGAGGCAGCATTCTTTCTTGCGGCCGCTTACGGATTCAAAGGACGCCTGTACTCCGATGAGGACCGGAAAGAATGGCGTAAGGCAGCGCTGGCAGGAAAGCGCGCACTGAAGTACCTTGAAGAATGCAAGGAGAAGGATTACCTAAGCCCTGAGCTCCTGTTCGGCGATGCGCTCTATAATTACTTTTCCGTCTGGGTGCGTGAAAATTATCCGGCACTCAAACCCTTGCTGTGGTTTTTTCCCAAGGGTGACAAGGTGCTCGGGCTGAAGCAACTTCGGGAAGTTTCCTACAATGCATTCTATACGCGGACGGAGGCCATGGTCTGGCTGATGCGCATTTACAACAGTTACGAAAACAACAATGAGCAGGCACTTCAGATTGCCGAATACCTGTACAAAACCTATCCCGACAACCCATACTTTCATCGGTATTATGCGCGGATGCTTTACACAAAAGGGATGTATGGGGATATGGAGCGGGAGTCAAAGGCCATTCTCACCCGGATCGACAGCGGAGACCTTGGATACGAGGCCACCAGCGGACGATACGCAGCGTTCTTTCTTGGACAATTGGGTGAGTTTCGCCGGAATACGGATGACGCCCGACTCTATTATGAGAAAACAGTCAAGTATGCCGAGCAAACTGGCGCCATCAAATCCGGGTATTATCTTTACTCCTTGATTGCCCTTGGCGAGATGGCAAATCAACGTGGCGACAAAGCTACAGCACGAAAATACTTTGAGGAGGTTAAGAAGAAAGCCGGCCGCAAAGACGAGGCATTCAAGGATGCCAAGCGAAGGCTGAAGAACTTAGACAAGGGAGATTAAGAGACTTTAAACCAAAACAATCCATTGAAGAAGACTGCCTTAATTACCGGTGTGACTGGCCAGGACGGCGCCTACCTGAGCGAACTGCTACTGGAGAAGGGTTATGAAGTTCACGGCATCAAGCGCCGCGCATCGCTGATTAACACGGCGCGAATTGACCACCTGTATGAAGATCCGCATATCTCCAGCAACCGCTTCCATTTGCATTACGGTGACCTGACAGACGGGATGAACATCACCCGGGTTATCCAGGAAGTGCAACCCGATGAAATCTATAACCTCGGCGCCATGAGCCACGTCAAGGTGTCGTTCGAAGAGCCGGAGTACACCGCGAATGCCGACGGATTAGGAACACTCCGCATCCTCGAAGCGATCCGGCTGCTGGGGCTTAAAGCAAAGACAAAATTTTACCAGGCGTCAAGTTCTGAGTTATACGGCCTTGTGCAGGAAACACCTCAAACCGAAAAGACGCCCTTCTATCCCCGTTCTCCCTATGGCGTCGCCAAGCTCTACGCGTATTGGATTACCGTCAACTACCGCGAACAGGAGGGCCTGAATTTATATGCTTGCAACGGCATACTTTTCAATCATGAAAGCCCGAGGCGGGGAGAGACGTTTGTCACCCGCAAGATTACTCGGGGTGTGGCGCAGATCATACATGGCTTTGCCGACAAGATCTTTCTTGGTAACCTCGATGCGAAACGCGATTGGGGTCATGCGAAGGATTATGTGTACGCGATGTGGAAAATTCTCCAACAGCCAAAACCGGATGACTACGTGATTGCCACCGGAATCACCACCACGGTCCGTGACTTCTGTACAATGGCTTTTGCCAAGGCGGGTGTGGAGATCCGGTTTCAGGGCAAAGGGCAAAAAGAGACAGGGGTTGTTGTGAAGAGCTCAAACCCCGAGTACAAGCCGAAACCGGGCACGGTGGTGGTGCAAATTGATCCGGGGTACTACAGGCCGACGGAAGTTGACTTGTTGATTGGCGATGCGTCCAAAGCGAAAAAGAAACTCGGCTGGAAACCCTCTTATACCCTGGAGTCCATGATTGAAGAGATGGTGACGTCGGACCTTGAGTTGTTCAGGAAGGAGAAGTTGACCAGGATCCCGGTCGCCAGGAAAAGAAAAGCATGACGCCTGACTCTAAAATATTCGTGGCCGGTCATCGCGGCATGGTGGGATCAGCCATTGTGCGACGCCTTCAGCGGGCGGGATTCCATAACCTTGTTCTTCGCACTTCGGCGGAGCTGGATTTGCGGGACAGTGCCTTGGTGAAGAGTTTCTTTGAAGCTGAGAAGCCGGACTATGTGTTCCTGGCGGCGGCCAAGGTGGGCGGCATCGTGGCCAACAACACCTTCCGGGCAGAGTTCCTTTATGACAACCTGATGATTCAGAGTAATGTCATACACGAGTCCTACAGGTCCGGCGTGAAGAAGTTGCTATTTCTGGGAAGCTCCTGCATCTATCCCAAGCTGGCCCCGCAACCACTGAAAGAGGAATATCTGCTAACCGGCCTTCTTGAGCCCACCAATGAGCCTTACGCCATTGCCAAGATTGCCGGCATCAAGATGTGCGATGCCTACCGGAGTCAATACGGGTGCAACTTCATCTCAGCAATGCCCACCAACCTGTATGGGCCGAACGACAACTTCGATCTGCAGACCAGCCATGTTATTCCGGCGCTCTTGCGCAAGTTTCACGAAGCGAAAGCGAAGAAGAGTCCAGAGGTTGTTGTATGGGGTACGGGTACACCGTTACGGGAGTTTATGCATGTAGATGACCTGGCGGATGCGTGCTTGTTCTTAATGGAGCGATTTGATGAACCGGGTTTTATCAATGTAGGTACGGGGACGGAACTAACCATCGGTGAATTGGCCGAGTTGATCGGTCATGTCGTTGGCTTCAACGGACGACTGGTTTTTGAAAGCACAAAGCCGGATGGTACCCCGCGGAAATTGATGGATGTCTCACGGTTGTCTTCACTTGGATGGAAATTCTCGATTCATTTGGTGGACGGTCTGCATGACCTTTACAAAACGTTCCAGCGGGAATGGAAGATCGCAAAGGCCTGACAAGCCCCATTTCATTCGTTCGTTCACAGACCGGGCCTCAAGGCTGCCCGCTTTGTGGTTCCGAAAGGCTGACGCCCCTGAATGGCTACGAAGAAGCGTATCTGGTAAGGTGCCTGCGCTGCAACTTCGTTTCCTGCAACAGGAAGCCCACGGCCGAAGAATTGACGACACACTACAGCCAGTATCCACGTGGTTCTGCCATTTCATCAATAACCATCCACCGATACGAAGCGCTCCTGGTGGAATTTCAGCTCTACCGCCACACGAACCGGATTCTGGATCTTGGCTGTGGTGATGGACACTTCCTGGAAGTGGCCCAACAAAAAGGCTGGGCGGTATATGGGACCGAATTCACGGATGATGCGATCCGCATTTGCCGTGAAAAAGGGATTGTCATGAAACTGGGACCGCTCAGGCCTGGCGACTTCCAGGACGATTACTTTGACGTGGTTACCTCGTTTGAGGTAATTGAACATCTGCCAGAGCCACGAACCGACGTTTGTGTGGTGAGCAAATTTCTTCGAAGCGGTGGATTGTATTATGTGACAACGCCAAACTTCAATTCTATTTCACGTACCTGGCTTGGAAGCAAATGGAGCGTGATCGAATATCCGGAACATCTCGGTTACTTTACGACGACCACGCTTAGTTCACTTTTTGGCGCTGAAGGATACGTTCTGAAGCGAATGCAAACCACGGGGATCTCGCTTGAGCGGTGGCAGGCAGGGGGAGCTTTGAGGACATCGGGTGAACAGTTAAGGCAATCGATTGAGAGAAACTGGGGACTAAGAGCGGCCAAATGGCTGGCCAATTGGTTCCTCAACGCGCTCAGAAAAGGCGACAACATGAAAGCATATTTTGTGAAGAGGTGATATGGAGCTGAGGGATTTTCTGGTTACGCCGGCTGTAATCATCGTGGTGTACGCGCTGGCATACTGGGTGCGGCCCTACGTATCAGACGAGGTCAACCGTGTCTATTATTTCCCCGCCTTGACGGCTAAAATCGTAGGTGCAATCGCCCTGGGCATTGTCTATCAATTTTACTATGGAAGCGGCGACACGTTTATGTACCACACCTATGGAAGCCGGTTGGTCTGGAATACATTTCTTGAATCACCCCTCGATGGGATGAAACTTTTCTTTGCGAACAGCAAAAACCCGGGCGACGTCTATCGATATGCATCCCAGATTTATCTGTTTCGGGACACCAATTCCTACAATGTTGTCCGGCTGGCCACCCTGTTTGACTTCTTCACCTTTTCCACCTATTCGGCTACGGCCTGCCTCTTTGCCGTATTCAGTTTCATTGGTTCGTGGCAATTCTTTCTTACGTTCTATAAACAGTTTCCCAACCTGCATGGTCGGCTGGCCATCGCAGCCTTCTTTATCCCTTCCGTATTTTTCTGGGGAAGCGGCATTTTGAAAGACTCCATTACCCTGGGTTGCCTTGGCATCGCCACCTTTCAGATTTATGTGATCTTTATCCGGGGGAAATCGCGTTGGTATAATGTCCTTCAATTGCTTGTTTCCCTTCTCATCATTTTCAGCATTCGAAAGTTTATTCTGCAGGCGTATCTGCCTGCCGTGATTCTCTGGATCGGCGCGTCGCAGGTCTATCGAATCCGGATGGTGATTTTACGGGTGATGGTGGTCCCCTTCGTGGCGGCAATCCTGGTGGGTTCAGCCTACTACACGGTGTTGAAGATAGGTGAGGATGATGAACGGTATGCCGTAGGTAAGCTGGCGACAACGGCCCGTATTACCGCTTACGACATCCGGTATTGGTCAGGGCGCTTTGCGGGATCAGGGTATTCACTGGGTGAGTTGGATGGATCGCTAAATTCCATGGTGCGACTCGCACCCCAGGCCATCAATGTTTCGCTTTTCCGTCCATACCTCTGGGAAGTGAAGAACGTATTGATGTTGCTCTCGGCGTTAGAGAGCGCCGCCCTCCTTTTCGCCTGCCTTTATGTGATGGCAAAGAAGCGAGGTTTGATATTCAGCGTGTTTTCCGACCCCAACGTCTTGTTCACCATAAGTTTTGCACTCGTTTTTGCGTTCGCCATCGGCGTTTCAACCTACAACTTTGGCACCCTCGTCCGTTACAAAGTACCCCTTCTGCCCTTTTTTGTTACGGCACTCATTCTGATCTCCGACTACCGGAAGAGGGAAAGAAAGGTCGAACGATTAGATTCCGTCGAATAGCGGTCAACGACACGCCGCCTCGCGGCTTCACCCATTTTCTTTCGCAAGGTGGCATCTTCCATGAGTCGGGTGATCCGGTCAAGCCATGAATCCGCCGTATCGCACAAGTAGCCCGTTATACCGTCTTCCACAATCTCGCGGTTGACACCCACCGGTGAGGCAACGGCTGGAATGCCCAGACTCATGTACTGCAGGACCTTCAGCCCACATTTTCCCCTCGACCACGCATCATCCGACAAGGGCATAACCCCAATATCCATGTGCTGGAGGTCCGTGATCTCCGAGTCCTTTGACCAGGGAACAAACGTCATGTTTTTCAACGCAAGGTTCGGAGGGCGGTCCGCAATGAACAGGAATCGAACAGTCGATGGGAAGGCAGCCTCCAGTTTCGTGAATACAACCGCAAGGTCCTGAAGATATCGAAGCGTGGAATGCGTGCCGGTCCAACCAATCGTGATGACGTGATTCTCCATGCCGGTCCGTCCGCAGGGCACATGATGCCGGGTATCGACGGTAGTGGGGTTGATTACAACGTGGCCGCCGTACTTCTTAGCGAATTCAGCCAGGTATTGATTTCCAACACTTACCACGGTGCTCCACTTGCAAATAGCCCTGACTTTAGCGTGCCATTTCAGCCGGGATACGATTCGATTCGCCTCGCTCGTGTTGGGCAGCCAGATCGAGTCATCGAAATCGTAGATTATTCTTTTCCGGAATAGGCGTGCCATGGCCCATTCCAACAATGGGGGTCCGAGCGGCGCGGCTTCACGGTGAATGAACACCGAATCAGCGCGTTGAAGGGGGCCGAAGAACAGGCGGATTCGCCTGAAGTATCCGAAAAGGAGCGACGCAGCCTTGGAAATCACCTGGCCGCGCTGGTAAAGAATGTTCCATCCGCCAGCCGACAGGAACGACTGCGTCTCGATGGTGTAGCCTAACTCACCCAGCATATCCAGGTATTGCTCAAAGCGGAAGCGCTGAGAGGGAGCGTTCCCCAACGGGTATGGAAAGAGAAAAAGAATGGTTCTGGTATTTTTCTGCATTTTTGCCAGAACAAGCTAGCCGCACGTAAAGACGAAAATGGCCACGGAACGTGATTATTTCTTCGAATTAAAGCCTAAAAATACCTTCAGCCTAAATCTGAAAGAATTAATTGAGTATCGTGAACTTTTCTACTTTTTCACGTGGCGTGATATTAAGGTAAAATACCGGCAGACCCTTCTCGGATTCCTCTGGGCCATCCTTCAGCCGCTTCTGCTCATGGTCATATTCTCATACTTTGTGGGAAAAGCATTGCATGCGCCCTCGGAGGGTATGGATTATCCCGTTTTTGTATTCAGCGGACTAATGTTGTGGTTGGTCTTTTCATCCGGCATTACGGGTGCGGGTAACAGTATGGTAAGCCATGCTCCGGTTATTCGCAAGATCTATTTTCCGAGACTCATTGTTCCGCTTTCTTCGGTGCTGGTTTCATTTTTTGATTTCCTTGTTGCTGCCATTGTTTTTATTCCAGTAATCGCTTATTTCAGGCCAGACATCAACTTTGCTGAGGCCATCCTCTGCTGGCCTGCGGGCGTGGTCCTTACCTTGCTGGCGACAGCCGGCCCCGGAATCCTGCTGGCGGCACTCAATGTGAAGTACAGGGATTTCCGGTATGTGATCCCTTTCCTTGTGCAATTGTTGCTGTTTGTTTCACCCGTAATCTATCCCGTTTCCATGATCAGTTCCCGGTGGATGCAACAGGTTATGGCGGTGAATCCGATGTATGGCGCCATTACAGTGTTCCGGATGCCGTTCAACTCCCTACCCGCCGACGGCGTCTTGCTGGTCATCAGCCTTACTTCCGGCATTTTCTTTCTCTTGATCGGCCTGGGTTACTTCCGGAGAACCGAAGCGTACTTTGCAGACCTAGCCTGACGTGATGCAGCCCATACTGGAAATCCAGCAAGTCTCCAAGAAATTCAGGATTAGTCACGAGACAAAACCTTACCTGAGCCTGCGCGAATCGCTTACGGGATTGTTTCAGCGCCGGCATGAAAGCCGTGAGGACTTCTGGGCACTCAACGACATTAATGCAACCGTCGACCCGGGAGAGTCTTTGGGAATCATCGGACGCAACGGTGCCGGGAAATCGACATTGCTGAAGATACTGTCTCGAATCACACCGCCAACCAAAGGACGTGTGATCGGGAGGGGAAGGATCGCCAGTTTGTTGGAAGTAGGCACGGGTTTCCACCCGGAGCTCACCGGTCGAGAAAACGTGTATCTCAATGGTTCCATACTGGGAATGAAAAAGCGGGAGATCGACCGTCAGTTCGATGCGATCGTCGCGTTCGCCGGCACGGAGCGATTTCTCGACACGGCCTTGAAATACTATTCGAGCGGCATGCAGCTCCGGCTTGCCTTCGCCGTAGCAGCTTTCCTGGAACCGGAAATCTTGCTGATCGACGAGGTGCTGGCGGTTGGGGACGCGGAATTTCAAAGAAAGTGCCTTGGCAAAATGGAGGATGTGACCCGGAGCGGCCGGACGGTCCTGTTTGTGAGCCACAACCTGGCGATGGTTACACGCCTGTGTACCAAAGCCATTCTCCTGCAGGACGGTCAGGTGGCAGCCACCGGTACCGCCGATCGTGTGGTGCAGCAGTACCTTGAAGCTTCGGAACAAACGGGAGCGGATGCCTCCGGCGTGCTCGAACATAACGGACCCGTTGTAAAGCGTGTGGAGGTGCTTTGCAACGGGAACCGCTCAGGTACCTTATTCATGGGGTGCCGAATGGAAATACGCGTTCATTTTGAATCGCCAACACCGCTCGAAGCGCCCGTACTCGGGATCATTATCAAAGACAGCGAACAAACACCTCTGGTGGGTGTTAATAACAAACACTATTCCGGGACATTTACGCGTCATCCGATCTCAATGGGATACCTTGCAGCATCCATTGCGCAACTTCCCCTTTTTGAGGGCCACTATAGCCTGGACATTCATTTCGGGAATGGCTTCCGGGATCTGGAGGTGCTGCGGGATTGTATTCGATTTGTAGTGGAACCCGTTTCATGGTCTGAGTCCGGATTGCTGCCGGATAAACAGTTGAATCGGGTATTTATCAAAGACATCGCCTGGTCCGCACATACCATTGAATAACGGGGATGATTCACCGCATACTTCACAGACTTCAGGTTGCCTACTATTCCTCTGTCAGCTCGTATGCGGAATTCGGGCGGTCAAGCCATAGATATCGCGACCTTTCGAAGGTGTGTGGTCAGTGCCGGGAAGAACTGCGGCCTGTCTATGAGTATTATATCAAGGAAGTTTCACGTGCCGACATGGCCGCTTCTCTCGAACTGGGCTCATTGCTGTTGGCCCTCTGTCGTATCAACCGATGGAAGCGGTTACTTGACCTGGGATCAGGATTCAGCTCTTTCGTACTTCGTCGGTACGCCCGGGAGAGTCCGGGGTCGATTGTCTTTTCGGTTGACGATGACCCTGAATGGCTCAAACGAACCTCAGCTTTTCTCGAGGCTCAGCAATTGGGAACCGGAAACATGCTCCTCCTCAATGATTTCCTGCGTTGCGATGAAGCGCCCTTTGATTGCATACTTCATGACTTGAATTTTGTCGAAGTCCGGATACAATATGTTCACAACGTGCTTGCTAGGTTGGCCCCCGGAGGCCTAGCTATTTTTGATGACGTTCACAAACCGGATTACCGGCTTTTACTTACGAAAGCACTGCGGTGCGAACCCGGCATAACGTATTCACTTAAACCGGTGACCCTGGACGCTTTTAAACGTTACGCCTTTGCCTATGTAAGTCCGGCGCCATGAACTTGAGCATAATTATTCCCACGAAGGATCGCGGTGACGTCTTCAACGAAACACTGAATAACCTGCTGGAGGCATCCGGGAAACTGGACGCCGAAATTATTGTTGTGAATGATTCCGTAAAGGGAAGCCCTGCTATTCCGCCAACCGGGCGCAAGGTTCTGCTCCTTCAGAATCAGGGACGCGGTGTGGCCGCCGCGCGAAATCTGGGGGCGAAATCTGCTTCCACTGACAACCTGCTCTTCATGGATGATGATTTTCTGGTTCGACCGGAACATCTTTCAAATGTGATGAAGCAACTGGGACAGGACTCCCGGCGGATCGTGCTTTTTAATTGGGTATATCCGCCGGAGCTGAGAGACCGGCTGCGGGATAATCGCTTCGGCCGGTATCTTGAGCGCTTCCGCCTCACCTCACTTCAAGGCTGGCTCAACGATGAATGGCACGACGACGGGATATTTGAACTACGTGGGGGTGCAAGCTATTTTCTGCCTATCCGAAAGCAGACATTTGAGACCATCGGAGGATATGAAGAAAAATTTACGCATGCCGGGGCTGAAGACTATGATTTCGTCAGCCGGGCAAGGAAGGCGGGGGTGCGTTTCTTCCTCGATCCAAAACAACTGCTGTATCACAACGAAAAAGACCGGACTAACCCCGAGGGGTTTCTTGAAAGAAAGAGACGTAATGCGGAGACCATTGCAATCGCGGCCGCCCTTGGGTATCGCGAACTGGCCGTTCACTACCCGGCCTGGAAGTACGGTCTGTTGAAATGTCTTTCGATTTGCAAACCGCTGATTGCATGGGTCGCAAATCAGTTGCCGGAACACCAACGGTGGGACCGTTTCTATTTCCGGCTCATGAACATTTTGCTTGCCGTGTATTTTTTCGATGGATATACCAAGCTTCAGAAATGATCAAGGCGGTCCTAAAGCAACTGCGAAATGCATTGCCGTTCAAAAAGCAGTTGTTCACTCTCTTGCGCCCCCTGCACCCCCCTGAATCGGTATTCAGGCACCTTTATTTCCAGGGATGGTTCAGGGTTAGGGTGGGACAAAGTCACTTTGTGATGAAACACCAGGGGTTTCAACTGGAGAATAACATATTCTGGAAAGGACTGGCCGGCTGGGAGCCCGTTTCCATGAGGGCCTGGATTGCGCTTTGCACAGGCGCGAAGTCGATCATGGACATCGGAGCGAACACCGGTCTGTACGCGTTGGTGGCAAAAGCCATAAATCCGACGGCCAAAGTCAATAGCTTTGAGCCTGTGACCCGCGTTTTCCGCCGATTGGAAGAAAATATCCACGCCAATGAATTTGACATCGAAGCCCATTGCTTGGGTATGTCAAATTTCAACGGTGAAGCAACGATTTATGACCTCCCCTCCGAACATGTTTACAGTGTCACCATAAACAAGAATCTAAATGACGATAACACTAAAGTGATTCCAACACAAGTTGCCGTCATCACGTTGGATGAGTTTGCCAAGTCCCGGGGTATTACCAAGGTCGACCTGATCAAACTGGACGTGGAAACGCATGAACCGGAAGTGCTTGAAGGGGCATTCCAAACGCTGTCCACGAACCTCCCGGCCATCCTGATCGAGATTCTCAATGATGAGGTGGCAGCCCGCGTGGAAAAGTGCATCACGCATCTGCCGTATGCCTTTTTTGTTATGGATGAAGGACGCGGACCCATTTTGACAGGAGAGTTGAAACCCCATCAATTCACCAATTACCTGCTTTGCCCAAAGCGGATGGTTGATGACTTTCTTCATAAATATGAAAGAGCTAAGATTCATTGATCGGCCCAAGGCGATCTTCAAGATACCATTCCTGGAATCGTTGCTCGCACGGTTCACGCAAGGGAAGTCTCCGCGGAACCTGTTCAGCAGGATGCCTCCATTGTACGACCGATATCCGAAAAATTCCAAAAGACAAGTCCGACGCGATGGGATTGCGTACGAATTGGATCTGAGCGACTACATGGAATGGCTGGTCTTCTGGGGAATTAAGTCTGAAAACCGCGATGCGTTGTATTCCATCATCCGCCCCGGCTGGTGCATGGCGGATGTGGGCGCGAATATCGGCGAGGTAACACTCAATCTTGCCCGACTCACCGGACCGACCGGTCAAGTCCATTCGTTCGAGCCGGATGCGGTTGCTTTTGCCAGGCTTAACCGCAATGTTGAACTTAACGGGCGGCTCGCAAATATCTTCATTAACCGGCTGGGACTTGGCGACCGAAGCGAGGAGTTGATTCTTCAGCAAGAAGTGGACTTTAACCGTGGAGGATCCAGGATCCATCGCCACCTGCGAGAAGGTCAGCGAATAAGGATCGGCACCCTTGACGCGTATGCCGCCGAAAAACAAGTCGAGCGCTTTGATCTGGTAAAAATTGATGTGGAGGGATATGAACTGCATGTTCTCCGTGGCGCTGAACAGCTGATTCGCCGGTGCAAGCCTGTCCTGTTTGTTGAACTGGACGACCAAAACCTGAGGAGCCAGGGAAACTCGGCGGTGGAATTGGTGAGTTACCTGGAATCCATGGGATATGTGCACATCCAGGATTCGCTTACGGGCCTTCCTGTGGATTCAACTCAATCCTTCACAAATTGCCATTTGGATATCCTTGCCCGCTGATCATTGCGTCGGATCGTTTATATAGTATCCCAGGTTGAGAAATCACAAGCCTTTGAATGGGTGACAAGTCGGTTGGCGCCGGAATACAACCTGTCTTTCCTCCTGCTGAATCCGGACAGTTCACCCTTTGAAACCTATCTCAAAGAACGCGGAATCGATTGCCGACGCTTTTCTCTGCGCGGCAAACGCGACTTCCCCGGTGTGTTTATCCGTATCCTGCGTTACCTTGTTCACGCGCGGCCCGATGTTGTGCATGTCCATCTTTTTGAGGCGCAACGGCTTGGTCTGCCCGCGGCGTGGCTCGCCAGGGTTCCAAAAAGAATCTACACCCGCCACACCAGCACCTTCCATCATGAGTATCATCCTGCGGGCGTCAAATATGACAAGCTCAGTAACCGGCTGGCAACTCACATCGTGTCTATCAGCGCAGCAACAGATCAGGTGTTGATCGAACGTGAACATGCAGATGCGGGAAAAGTGGTTCGCATTCCACATGGATTCGACTGGAATGCTTTCGACCGGGTCACGCAAGACCGCATCGACCGGGTCCGGATGAAGTGGGCGATACCCGAAGGTCGTCCCGTGATTGGGATGGTGTCGCGATTCATTGAATGGAAGGGCGTTCAGTTTGCGATTGAGGGGTTTGTGAATTTTCTTGAGCGATACCCCGGCGCATGCCTGGTCCTGGCCAATGCGGCCGGACCTCACGAGGCCGTCATTAATGAACGAATCAATTCGGTGGCCGCGGGAACGTTTGTCCGGGTTCCTTTCGAAGAAGATATTCTCGCCCTTTACCGCGTATTTGATCTCTTTGTACACGTCCCTGTTGATCCGCACGTGGAAGCCTTTGGTCAGGCGTACGTCGAAGCGATGGCTTCAGGGGTTCCTGGTGTTATCACCCTTTCGGGTATTGCCTCCGATTTCGTGAAGGATCAGGTTCATGCCCTGGTTGTGCCCTACAAAGACACGGAAGCCATTGCCTCGGCGTTGACTGAGCTCTGGGAAAACGAATACCTGCGGACCTCCATTGCCGCCAATGCCCGCGAATCGGTAGTTTCACAGTTTGGAATCGACCGGATGACCGCTTCCCTTAAGAATCTGTACGATGGCTGAGCCTTACTTTTCTGTGGTTATCCCTACATACAATCGTGCGGCATTCATTCCGGCGGCCATTCGGTCCGTACTCGATCAGACATTCACAGACTTTGAAGTGGTGGTGGTTGACGATGGCAGTACGGACAACACGGAAGATGTGGTGAAGCCCTTGATGTTGGATCCCCGGCTGCGGTATTTCAGGAAAGCCAATGCAGAGCGGGCTGCGGCAAGAAACTTTGGAGTGACCGTATCCCGGGGTCAGTACATCAACTTCCTTGATTCCGATGACACACAGTACGCCAACCACCTGCAGACAGCCTATGACTTCATTCAAAGAACCCAGGCTGACGTGCTTCATCTGGGGTATGATGTTAAAACCCCGGAGGGAAGAATCATAAGGCGCGTGTTTCACATTGCATCGATTAATCAAAGTATACTACTCGGCAATGTCCTGAGCTGCAACGGCGTAGTCGCGAAGAAGGAAGTGTTGAGGCAACATCCCTTCAACGAGAATCGTGGCTTGTCCTCGCTGGAAGATTGGGAATTGTGGATCCGCCTGGGCGCGTACTATACCTTGCACCATGTTGATGCGATAACGTCGACGGTCGTCAATCATGAGAACCGAAGCGTCATGGCGGGAAGGGCGGACGCCATTGAGGAGAAAGTGAAGCGCTTGATTCAGTTTGCGACGGAAGATCCCGCCAATCGCAGGTATTATGGCCGCAAGCTGAGGAGGACTGTGGCCAGCGCGCACACCTATGCCGCGCTTCACCTTCGCATGGCCGGTGCACCACGCAGCATATCACAGAAGCATCTGTGGCTCGGCCTGTCAGCCTGGCCGGGAATTCTTTTCACAAAGCGAACGGTAGTGATCATGTTCATGTTGTCGGGTATCCGGTGAGAGAATCATCGAACATATTGGTGCTCACGTATTGGAGCCTTCCGGATGCGCTGGTACAGACCTACACCTTGCCGTACCTGAAAATCATTCGCAAACAGTTACCTCCGGGTGGCTCAATTACCCTTTTCACGCTCGAAAAAAATCCAGCCGTAATTCAGGGAGAAAACACCTGGGCCAAAGCCCTGGCGCAGGAAGGTATCCGCTGGATGCCGCAGCCCTACCACCCCTTCGGCCTAACGGCGATCGTTCGGTTTCCCCTGATGATGACTAGACTGCTGTCAAGACTTACAAAAGAAAAGATCCGATACATTCATTGCTGGGCTACGCCAGCCGGTGCTATCGGATACTTGTTGTCCGTATTCACTGGAGCTACGCTCATCATCGACAGCTACGAGCCTCACGCAGAGGCCATGGTCGAGAACGGAACATGGCAAAGAAATGGTCTGGCATTCCGTGTGCTTTTGTACCTCGAGAAAAGACAGACACGGCGCGCGAAACACCTGATCGCGGCAAATTCCGGAATGCGTCAGTATGCGCTGGACACGTATGGTATTCGTCTGAATGAACTGCTGGTAAAGCCGGCATGCGTGGACCTGGAACTTTTTGATCCTTTGTCAATGGACGCCGGAGCGCTGCGAAAAGAACTCGGACTTGAGGGTAAATGCGTGGCCGTCTATGCCGGTAAACTGGGCGGCATTTACCTCGACAAGGAAGTGTTCCAGTTTTTCAAAGTTGGCTTTGACCGGTGGCATGACCAGTTCAGGGTTCTCCTGCTCACCAACCAACCGGAAACAGAAATTGAAAGGTATTGTTCATCCGCCGGGATTGAGCGCACCCGGATTGTCACTCGATTTGTTCCCCATCGGGAGGTACCGCGCTACCTGGCGGTCGCCGACTTTGCTATAACGCCGGTAAAGCCCGTGCCCACCAAGCAATTCTGCACGCCCATCAAAGACGGTGAGTATTGGGCCATGGGCCTGCCTGTGGTTATTCCTGCCGGGATCTCGGATGATTCTGAAATAATCCGTCGTCATCACATCGGCGCCGTGCTCGATCGTTTGGATGCAGACGCGTATGCTGCCGCGCTGGACAGGCTCGAGTCACTTTTTGCGGAACCGAAGGATCAATTGGTAAAACGCATCAGGCAGATTGCGGCTCAATACCGCAGTTTCTCGATTGCTGAGGAAGTCTATCGACACGTGTACGGAAACTGAAGTCAACCGACTTTCCTATTTTTGCCCCTTCAGTAACAGTAAGCTATGCCAAAAGTGCTGATTACGGGTGGAGCGGGGTTTATCGGCAGTTCCCTTGCCGATCGCTTGTTGAAAGACAACCGGTACCAGGTCACCCTTGTTGACAATATGTTGACGGGGGAATCATGGAAAGTGCCCAGTCATCCCCGCTGCACGTTCGCCCATGTAGATGTCAACCAGATGGAGCAACTGGCGCCCATCATGACCAACGAGGCGTTCGATTACGTATTCCATTACGCGGCGGTTGTGGGCGTGAAACGCACCATCGACAACCCTGTCATGGTGCTGAAGGATATTGACGGGATACGAAATGTGTTGAGTTTGTCAAAGAACACCGGGGTGAAACGGGTTTTCTTTTCCAGCTCCTCCGAGGTATATGGGGAACCTGTGGAACTCCCTCAACATGAAGAACGAACTCCGCTTAATTCAAGACTTCCGTATGCCGTGGTAAAGAATGTGGGAGAGTCCTTTTGCCGTTCCTACCAAAAGGAATTTGACCTTCCCTACACGATCTTCCGATTCTTCAATACGTACGGTCCCAAGCAGAGCACGGACTTCGTAATATCGAAATTCATACGGCTGGCCAAAGCCAACCAGGACATACCCGTGTACGGAAATGGCAGCCAGACAAGAACGTTTTGCTACATCACGGACAATACCGAATGCACCGTTCGAATACTCGAGGAAGGTTTGTTGATCAATGAGGTCGTCAACATTGGAAGTGAGGCGGATGTTACCATACTTGAGCTCGCCGAATTAATCATACGCCTGACGGGATCTTCCTCCAAAGTTCAGTTCCTGCCCCCGCTGAAGGAAGGGGATATGACCCGGCGGAAGCCCGATGCATCCAAAATGAAACGAATTCTCCGCCATGAGCCGATCCCGCTGGAGGAAGGAATCCGCAAGATCCTGGATGTCGAAATCCCCGTCGTTTCCTGACGTTCACAAAATGAAGGCCCTCGGCGTTCTTGTGCTGGGTTTTGCTGTGCACTTCTCCACAGCGGTCGCACAATGCCCCGCAACGGATTTCTCTGCCCCGGCCAGTGGTTGCATCGGTGAACAATTGGCAACGGTCAATTTATCTTCACCCGGCACGTACACCTGGGATTTCTGCTCGGGCGATTTCTCACAATCGCCAACCGGTCAACTGATCGGAACACTTCCCGGTGTGAATGGCAGGCCGGGAATTGATTTTGCGTTTGATACAAAGTGGCATGCATTTGTTTCGGGCACGTTTTCGAATGTCCTGTACCGTCTTGACTTTGACAACGGACTTCAGTCGGCTCCTGCTGCCGTGACCAATTTGGGATCGCTGGGCGGCTCCCTGAACCAGCCCGGACAGATTCGCATGCTGCAGATAGCTGGACAGTGGTATGGGCTGTTGCACAATACTTCGGGCGACTTGCTGAAACTGTCTTTCGGGTCTCAACTTTCGAACGTGCCGACGGTCACCACACTGATTTCGGGGATCGGCTACATCAACTCAGGCCTTGCCGTTGGGGAAGACCCCGTGCACGGATATGTATGTGTGATTTCAACCGCATCAAACCAATTTGCGGTCATCCGTCTCGGGACTGCGCTGGCACCACCCGATCCCGTGACGGACGTGCTTTTGTCTTCTGCCGTGCCGGTCCAGAACAATCTTGGCGATGTGGACCTCATTCAGGGTTGCGGCAGTTGGTTTGGGTTTGCAAACAATTTTGGCGATGGCAATATCTTCCGGCTGGACTTTGGTACGTCACTGTTTGCTGCCCCGGCAATCTCGCAAATCCAGCAGGTTCCCGGCAACCCGGGACGTCTTCGTGTTGTGCGGGAGGCAGACCGTTTCTATTTACTCATGCTTGCCCTTGATGGAACCCTGACCAAGGCTGATTTTGGATCAAGCATCGTTTCTGTGCCGACGCTCACCAATGAGGGAACCTTGGGTGGGGTGCTCAGTGCCAACGTGTACGGATTGGGTATGGTGAAGGAAAGCTCCACGTGGACCCTTATCGGGGTCAATCAATCCAATGGGACATACGTCAGGATTAACTACCCGGATAATTGCTCCGCTTCGCCGCCAACATCCATGGCGGCCGAACCAGGCGTATCCTATGCTTCACCTGGAACGTACCAGGTATCGTTGTACACCACATCCGGAATGTCAGTTGGTGTGCATACACAATTGGTTTCTGTCTCATCCTCCATAGCCCCGGATATTGATTTCACGACCGTCAACAACTGCGCGCAGAATTCCGTGCTGTTCAGTTCCGTCAACCTCTCCGGAAATCTCGTTTCGTACAGTTGGGATTTTGATGATGGACAAACGAGTACCGCACCCAATCCGGGGAACGTGTACACGACTGCGGGAAACTACACCCCACGACTTGTGGTGACCGCGTCAAACGGATGTACCAACCGGGTCGTCAGGCCGCTGGACATATTTGCTGTTCCTTCCGCTGATTTTACGCTGCCGGCAGTTTCACCACTATGCACCAACCAGCTGTACACCTTCGACAATACTTCAATCGTTGACCAGGGCTCCAATCCAACCTGGGAGTGGCGTGTCAACGGGGTGCTCGTTTCCCCGCAGATGAACCTTCAAACGACGTTTGCTGCACCGGTTTCCCAGGAAGTCCGACTCAAAGCCCTCATCCCGGGTTGCGAAAATGAAATGATTAAGAACATCACTACCGTACTGGCCGGTCCGAAAGTTGACTTTTCGGTGGGGGATGATTGCGCCGGAACTTCTGTTGCCTTTGACAATACATCAACAGGAGTAGATGCAGGTTATTTGTGGAATTTTGGTGATGGGGGTTCATCCGCTCAGGCGCAACCTGCTTACACCTACCCAAACCCGGGTAGTTTTACCATTACACTTACAGGCAGTAATTCCGTCGGGTGCCACAACCAGGTCAGCCATCCCGTCCGGATTTACTCCGTGCCCCAGCCTGATTTTTCTGTAGGACTGCCGCCCTTCTCGTGCAGCGGAACCCCCACACTTTTTCAGAATGTAACTCCCGGCCTGACTGACAGCAACATCAGTGATTGGAATTGGTCATTCGGAGACCCGGGTTCAAGCACTTCGACCCAACGCGATCCCAGTTTTACTTATTTGACTGGGGGCACTTATTCAGTAAGTCTTACCGCCATTTCCGATCAGGGCTGTTCCCAAACCTTAAACAAATCAGTCAGCATCGGAACTTCACCTGTGGCCAATTTTGTATTTGGTCCGGCCTGCGTTAGCCAGTCAACCCAATTCACCGACATTTCAACCGGTGGCGTGCAATCGCGCCTCTGGCAAATTGGAACTGCCACGTTCAGCTCGGCCGCACCGTCGTATACATTTGCTTCGTCAGGTACCTATATGGCCACATTGACGGTGACCGCTTCGGGTGGCTGCACGAACATGAAGAGTATTCCCGTAATCGTGCCTGTGCCTCCTTCTCTCGTTATATCCGCGCAAAACCCTTGTCAAGGCCAGACGACGATATTCAACGCATCCGACAATTCAGTTCCGCCCACTTCGGATGGGTTCATCGGTTGGCAATGGAATATTGCCGGAGTCACGACAACCGGAAATCCGGCGTCTCAAGTTGTTTCTCTCTCTGGAGACTCTCCGGTTTCGGTGACTACAACTCACGCGTCAGGTTGCACATACACAAAGTCCTCAAGCGTGATGATCCATCCTTCTCCGGTGGCTGACTTCACCGCTTCGCCAGATCGTGGCGATCCGCCCTTGACTGTTCAATTTCAGAACCTTTCTTCGGGCGCATCGCAGTATTCGTGGGTCTTTAGCGGTAGTTCAACAGGGCTGAGTACGGCGACATCTCCGGTATACACCTTTCTGGAACTTGGCGATTACACGGCAACCCTTACCGCCATCAACAGCTTCGGATGCTCTGACATACAGCAAGCCCAGATTCAGGTTCTTACTTCCTCGGTGGACCTCGAGCTGTTGCAGTTTTCCCTGACCCCGGCGGCTACAACAGGCAAGTTGAAATGTAGCCTAACGATTAAAAACAACAGCAACATCCCACTCGCTGCGGCCGAGGTAGCGTTAAACTTCTCCGGAGGGGCTGTGGTAAATGAGGTCCTTGACATCAACCTTTCCCCGGGAGCCACCACCACACGAACGCTGGCATTCACTTTCGATCCGCTGCAGGTACAGGGTGGCTTTGTCTGCGCCGAGCTGCTTTCTGAAAAGGATGGCAATCCAGGAAACAACAGGCAGTGCATTTCACTCGCCAACGAAGAATATGTTTTCGATCCCTACCCTAATCCGAGTACAGGCGTAGTTCACCTGGATTGGATCGCAACGGTGCCGGGTAGTGCAAGAATCACTGTGTTCAACTCTCAGGGTCGACGTGAATATGAGTGGGAAACAATGTCAACGACCGGACTCAATCAGTCAGTTCATGATTTTGGTTCCCTGGCCTCCGGAGTCTATCTGGTTACGATTCAAACCACCTCGGGCACCCAAACCCGTCGGTTTATACGCCAATAAGTCGCTTGTTGATTCACCCTTCTTGCTAACTTTAGGACAAAACTCTTTGCATGAAGATCAAGCTGGATTCGATCGACCGCAAAATTCTTGAATTGCTTCAAGCCAATTCCAACATTACCAACGCCCAGCTGGCGCAGGAAATCGGATTGTCGGCAGCGCCAACACTGGAACGAGTCAAGAAACTTGAATCAGCCGGGGTTATCCGAAGCTATCACGCCGTGGTGGACCCCGCCAGCGTGGGCCTCGGCGTCTGCACCTTCGTAATGGCAACGCTCAAAGGTCATAACAAGGAGAATATTACCAAATTCATGAATGCCATCAACAGTATTCCAGAAATTGTTGAATGCCATCACGTCACGGGGCAGGCGGATTTTATTCTGAAGATTGTCTGTGGGGATATCCCATCGTACCAGAATCTCATGCTGGAAAAGGTTACCAACATCGAAGTAGTGGATAATCTCCAATCGACGGTAATTCTTTCGACCTTAAAGGACACCAAGCGCATTCCTATACCTGAAGCATGACCGCAGCCAGAACGCAAGTGTTGAACGACGCTCAGGTTAGCCAGAAGATCAGGAGAATGGCCTTCCAGATTTTCGAGAGCAATTTCTCGGAGAAGTCAATTATTCTTGCCGGAATCGATGGCCAGGGCTATGCGTTGGCACGGGCGCTGGCGAATGAATTGGGTGCGATTTCACCGCTCAAAGTGAAACTGGTGAAGGTGTTCATCAACAAAGAGTCACCTGAGGTAGGCGATGTTACGTTGGATGCTTCAAACGATGAAGTCAGGAATAAGACTGTGGTGCTTGTGGATGATGTCCTGAACTCCGGCCGGACACTGGCGTATGGCATGAAACCGTTCTTGAAGATGGCCGTCAAGAAAATTGAAGTAGCCGTCCTCGTCAACCGCAGTCATCCCAGGTTTCCCATTCAGCCGGAGTTTACCGGTTACGAGCTTTCGACCACACTCAACGAACATGTTACAGTTGTACTGGGTGACAAGTCTGTGGTCTACCTGCACTAAAAGAAATCCATGTCGGTTCACAGCAGCCCTGATCGAAAACGCATCACCACGCACCAGCTTCAGGAAATGAAGCAGCGGGGAGAAAAGATCGCCATGCTAACGGCATATGACTTCAGCATGGCTCGGATCATCGACCGTGCAGGAATTGACGTGGTACTTGTCGGAGATTCGGCCTCCAACGTCATGGCCGGCAATGAAACGACGCTGCCCATCACCCTCGATCAAATGATCTACCATGCCAGCAGTGTGGTGAAAGCGGTCAAGCGGGCGCTTATTGTGGTCGATATACCCTTCGGCTACTATCAAGGCAGTTCCGGTGAGGCACTGCGTTCATCCATCCGGATCATGAAGGAGTCTGGCGCCCATGCTGTGAAGTTGGAAGGCGGAAGTGAGGTGAGAGATTCAGTGCTGCGAATTCTCAGCGCAGGAGTTCCTGTAATGGGACACCTGGGACTTATGCCGCAATCGATCTATAAGTTTGGAACCTACAACGTGAGGGCCCGTGAGGAATCGGAAGCGGCAAAGCTCCTGGAAGACGCCAAACTGCTGGAGGAATGCGGCTGCTTTGCACTGGTGCTCGAAAAGATTCCCGCGGTGCTCGCCGAAAAGGTAGCAGCCACCCTGAAAATACCGGTCATTGGCATTGGTGCGGGTGCTGTGGATGGTCAAGTTCTGGTCATGCAGGATATGCTGGGAATAACGCAAGAGTTCAACCCGCGTTTCCTGCGACGATACGCTGATCTTAATTCGGTCGTGACTTCAGCAGTTTCCCGTTATATCGCCGATGTGAAGTCATCGTCTTTCCCGGGACCAGAGGAAATGTACTAATCACGGGGGCAAACCGTGAGACGGGAGGGATCGGCCTCGGCTCCAAACCATACTACGGAGTAGTTGCCATAAACTCCGACTCCTATCGCTTTCCATTCAAGTTTGTCCCAGGTTCCGGCGTTAATGATAACGGGATTGTGTCCAGGACTGCTTTTCCAGCCTTCAAGACTTTCCACGGCTTCGGCGCCGTCTGAGCTGTAAAATGCAATTTCAAATCCGTCGCTGCTGTAACCGGAAATCTCTTTTGGCTTATTCCACATACAGGCCGCCTGCTTGTGATCGGACGTGTAGCAGCATGGCGTCCAGGTGCCTTTGTCGGACCAACTATGGGGGTTGCAATCTCCCCGGTTCGCGTAGGCAAAGTTTTCCATCAGGTCACGCACGTGGGCCTGGGCGACCTTCGTAAGTTTCCCGGAGAAAGGTATCGATCTAAGTTTCTTCGACCGCCGATAATCCATAATGAGGTCATAGAGTTTCTTCTCTTCCGCCGACAGGCAGATGTCCTGGTCACCCGGCTGAGGATCGGCCACCAATAAGAACAGCAATAGGAATTGTATCATACCTGTGTCAACCCTCAATTTCCAGTCATCCCCATAACGGGCCCGGCGAAGGCAAAATTACCCGTTATATGAGGTTAATTTCCTAATTTAACCGCAACAAGTAACTCTCTTATCTATCTATTTACCTACTATGAGCAATCAAAAGATCAGTATCACCAATGGAAAACTGAACGTACCGGACAACCCGGTCATTCCTTATATCGAAGGCGACGGAACCGGCATTGATATCTGGCCGGCCTCTCAATTGGTTTTTGATAAAGCGGTTGAAAAGGCCTACAGCGGAAAACGAAAAATCCAATGGAAAGAAGTTCTCGCCGGCGAGAAGGCATTTAACAAAACTGGCAGCTGGATGCCTGAGGAGACCCTTACCGCCTTCAAGGAATACCTGGTGGGGATCAAAGGTCCGCTCACTACACCGGTAGGCGGAGGCATTCGCTCACTCAATGTGGCGCTGCGTCAGGACCTGGATCTCTACGCTTGTGTGCGACCGGTCCGCTGGTTCAAGGGAGTGCCCTCTCCGGTCAAGGAGCCGCACAAGACTGACATGGTTATTTTCCGTGAAAACACAGAAGACATCTATGCGGGCATTGAATTCCAGGAAGGAACGGAGGATAACAAGAAGTTCCTTTCTCTCTTCAAGGACAATTTTCCCAAACACTATAAGAAGATTCGATTCCCGGAGTCATCGGGCATAGGTATCAAGCCGGTTTCAAGGGAAGGTACAGAGCGGCTCGTGCGCAGCGCCTTTGAGTACGCTATCCAGCATAAGCGCCCTAATGTCACGCTTGTTCACAAGGGCAACATCATGAAGTTTACCGAAGGCGGGTTCCGCGACTGGGGCTATGAACTGGCAAAACGTGAGTATGGCGCCGTTGATCTGGATGGTGGACCCTGGCAGGTAATTAACAAGGATGGCCACAAAATTGTGGTGAAAGATGTCATTGCGGATGCGTTTCTTCAGCAGATACTCCTTCGTCCTGACGAATATTCTGTGATCGCGACGCTTAACCTGAACGGTGACTACGTCTCCGATGCTTTGGCAGCAATTGTGGGCGGGATTGGCATTGCCCCGGGGGGTAACATAAACTACAGGACGGGCTACGCCATCTTTGAAGCCACACACGGAACAGCGCCAAAATATGCCGGTCAGGATAAGGTGAATCCGGGATCCGTGATCCTCTCCGGAGCCATGATGTTTGAGTACATGGGCTGGATTGAAGTGGCGAACCTCATTTACAAGGGACTTGAGAATGCGATTGCTTCAAAACGAGTTACCTACGACTTCCACCGTCTGATGGAGGGCGCCACCTTGTTGAAGTGCTCAGAATTCGGAAAAGAAATAGTGGCCAGGATGTAAAATCCTGACTCGTAGTAATCGGTAGATTGTTTAACCAATTAATTCAATTTTCAATGAGACGTTTTCTTTTGTTGTTTGTCGTGATGGTTGGCTTGTCATGGACTGCAGTTGCCCAGGAAATCAATGGCGGATTGAACCTCAGCTTTCCCCCGGGGACCACGTTGTTTGGTTTCTCTGGTCGGTATGAAGCACCGATCAACAATGATTTCAAATGGATGGTTACGCCCGGTGTTCAGTTTGGAGGGGGAGCTACCCTGATCTTTATCCAGGGTGGAGCCAAGTATTCGCTCCAGGAGGCGCCGGTTTATTTTGGCGCAGAGCTAGGACCAGTGATTGGTTCCGGCGGAGGATACTCCGAGACAAAATTCGGGTTTACTCCCTCCGTTGGATACCGGATTGATGAACAATGGGACCTGAGCTTTCAATTGTATGCGGGCGCATGGTCAACCTTTGTAGGTTTCCGGTTTGCTTACGTCTTTAGCAAGAAGTAATTCTTGAATCAATAGAGGGGAAACGCTGCCGGCGTTTCCCCTATTTTTTTGTCTAACTTGATATAAATAGTTGCTTTCCACGTCATCGCCCATGAAGTCTGTTGGTAGAATTGGCTGTCTGATTGTGCTGGGATTCCTGATTGCCCCCAATGCCTGGTCACAAGGAGAATCCATTGGCGACTTGATCCGAAAACTGCAGTCTACCCTGACCAACGTGGAGGCGGCAAACGCTGTATATGAACCACAAGTGAAGCTCATCGAGGGGGCAACCATAACGTATACCTATACACAAACCGATAAGAAGGGGGAAAAGACTACGGTCAGCTCGGATCTGAATCTTGCCGATGTTGATCCCTATGCCGTACGGCAAGAGACATCCAGGGATATTATCTACGTAGTACTTACTGCCGAGAACAAGCAAAAGTTGTTCAGCTCGACCAAAAATGGGAAGCCAGAGGCTTATGATCACGAACTGAAGATTCTTTCCAAAGATGTGGATCAGGCGCGCGCCATTGCAGACATCATCAAGAAGGCAATCCCGCTTGCCAAAAAACAACTGGAGGGTCGCCTGAAGCTTTCAGGGTATGAGGCGATGAAAAAATGGCTGATCGAGCACGTTGTCAATGTGAACGATGGCGCTAAATCAATCAATCAGACACTGACTGCCGAGACCTATCCTGGCAGCTTTAAGCTGGTACTGGTTGAATCGGATGGAAAATCAAGCCATCAAACGGAATATGTATTTAATGTGGGAGATATCAACGCGACGCTGCTCGGGTTAAAGGTATCAGGTACCCGGGTCGGGGTCGATATTTCCATGGCTGACCGCCTGAAATCTGTCAGCGTCATGCGCGATGGTCAGCCAAAGCCGTTCGAGGACAACCTTATTATCAACGCAACAAGTGTGGACGCCGCACGTGATTTACGCACAACGCTGGGGTTGATGGTGCCTCAGGCACAGGCTAAAATCAAAGAGAGCCTGCCGACCACCAACTCGGCCGATGATGCCCTATCTAAAATTGCCACCTTGCTTGGTGAGGTAAGAGCCGGGGATAACACCTTTAAGCAAACGTTGAGCGGGAAATGCCTCACGACGGTAACGATGGTTCAATCTTCCTCCGGATCTTCAACCACGACGACCTCTACATTCAATTGGATGGACATTAATCCTGCGCTCGTTCGGCTGGAGGCATCGGGTGAGAAGATGACGCTGGAGTTACCTATGCTGGAGAAAAAGAAACTGGTAAACTTTTCGAAGAATGGAAAAGCGACGGGCTACCAGGCGGAGACATCCCTGATGGTGCCTCAGGTGGAGTCTGGCCGCCGAATCCAGCATCTCACCGCCAAACTCATCGAGCTTTGCAAGACTTCCTACAAGAATCCTTTTCCGGCTGATCTGAAAGGAGTGGTAACCTGGATGTGCGGAGCGGTGGGAGAGGTGCAGGTGGAAGATGTCACGGTGAAGCAGATTCTTGAACGGGCCGGGGATGATCAGAACAAGATGAAATTTTCACGCACGACCATCAAGGCCAGTTCGGCCACGGAAGAGATCTTTGAGTTCAACCTGGGCGATATCAGTCTGGCCAGTATAACCTCGGATGTCAACGGAAAAATGCTAACCGTGAAGTTTGAAACGAACTTCAAAAACAAGATCATAAAAGCGTACAAGGGAGGCACGATCCAACCGTATGCCTCCGGTCTTGAAATAACTGTGGCGGATGCCGATGCTGCCCGGAGCCTGGTTGGGGCGCTGCGATTTGCGGCGGAGAACCTGAGTAAAAGGCAGTAGCGGGGCCACTTCCACATCGGCGCAAAATCCCTTAATTTCGCCGAAAACATTAAGCTATGAAGGTTATTTCGGTGAGTGTTCTTTGCCTGCTTGCTGTCTTTGGAGCCCGGGCCCAGGATGAGGGTGCAATTGTTAAGAAGGAGAGGATTGAACGGGATAAAGGAATATTCATCGGCGGAGGCATATCCATCGCCGCGGGATCAAACCTTGGCGATTATTCCAACGGGATAAATTTCGAGGGCGGATTTATGAAGCGGATGAATCGCGTACTCTCCATCGGAGCCAGTCTTTCCTACCTGAAATTTGCCTACGACGCTGAGGTATTGAAGACGAAGCCGGATATCAACGGCACAGGTATACCTCCCAATTTCTATTATGATACCCAGGCGGCTACCATTGACAACGGCTATTTTCTGACCTTGACGGGTGGAGACGTAAGCATAATTTCCCTGGCAGCAAACCTCAAATTCAATTTTGTCCCGGTAAAAGACAACTCGGTTATTTCAGTGTATGCCTTTGCCAAGCCTTTCATCGCCTCGGCGAGTGTCTCATCGATCTCGGGGTATGGAGAATATTACTACTTTGATGCGGGCCTTAACGACTGGCTTGCTGATACCAGCCAGGATGTGTCGGGTGCTTACAACTCGAAGTCCTCAATAACGGGAGGCATATTCCTTGGACCTGGCCTGGAAATAAACCCGGCCAAGCCGATTTCCATTTTTGTGCAGGCTTCTTTTGGATATACGTTCCCTCTCGAAGTCGTCAGTACGCGTTCCTACGGTAACGACTATAATATTGACCTGGCCAATCAAAACTTTCCTTTGGCCAGTCTTGGGTTTACTTCAATAAACTTTGCCGCTGGCGTTTCGTTTAACATCGATTAGTGTGCCTCCGAGATGAAGGGTAGTTGCGTCATCGTTTTTCTGGTTGTTCTCTCCACCACAGCCTTCGGCCAGTTCAAACTGTATGAACAGGGCATCGATGCGTACCAGAATAAGGATTACCCGAAGGCGATCGAACTGTTCAATTCGTACATGGACAAAACGACCCGTGACAAGGCATTGGATGTTGACGTCCACTATTACCTTGCTCTTTCCTACTTCAAGACTCAATCGCATACCAGTGCGGTCAGGGAATTTGATGAAGCCCTTCAGCTCGGGCACAAAAACACGGGCAACATTCACTGGTTCATGGCCAAGTCGTATGCTGACCTGAAAGCCTACACGGATGCCCTTAATTCTTACAACAAGGCCATTGGAATCATCCAGGATCCGCCCAACCAGGGTAAGTTATTTTGTGAACGGGCCATCGTGTATGACAAGATGAACCAGCGGGCCCTTGCTCTGGAAGACCTTGGCAATTCACTCAACGCTGATCCCAGCAACGTGGAGGCTAAGCGTCTGCAAAAGGAGTGGCAGGCTGGTGTGGCTAGTACCCAGCAGGTAGCCGATACGCGCACCACGGAAAAGAAGGCCGATCCCAAGCAAGGTGTCAACCCGCAAAAGACGACGAGCCCGGCACCCCTGGTCACAAGCCCTGCACTCGCAGTAACAGCGGCAATCCCTACACTCGCCGATCAATATAAGGATGAGAAGCGGTATGCGCTGGTCATTGGCAACAGTAAGTACAAGTTTGTCTCTCCGCTCAAGAATGCAGAGAATGACGCAAATGATATGGCGGCCGAATTGGCAAAGTGCAATTTTGAAGTGATCAAGGTAATCAACGGCGATTACAACCAGATGCGGGATGCCTTCAGGAAATTTCACGAAAAGTTGTCCACGGGGCCAAAGGATCAGACCGTTGGACTCTTCTACTACGCAGGGCATGGCATTCAGAATCAGGGAGAGAACTACCTCGTTCCGGTGGAAGCCAACGTCGAGTACGAGGATGATATTCCAAGGACCTGCATGCCCGTGCAGCGAATCATAATGGCCAACATGGAGCGGTCAAATTCGCGCATCAACATATTGATCCTTGACGCATGCAGAAACAATCCCTTCCCGTCGGGATATCGGTCGGCCGAAGCGGGGCTTGCCGAAATCAAACGAGCTAAAGGTTCGTTTATCGCCTACGCCACAGCCCCAGGCTCTGTGGCCTCCGATGGGGAAGGTAGAAATGGACTCTACACCCAGGAGTTGCTTAACGCCATGCGTAAGCCGGGAATGACCATCGAACAGGTTTTCAAGGATGTTCGAAGGAATGTCCTTCGTCTCTCCGGCGACCGGCAATACACCTGGGACAGTTCCAATATTATCGGAGACTTCTACTTCAAATTCTGAGGCGATAATTACTTTCCTTGTTTCACAAGAAGCATCCTGAGTACGGTCTCGGCGGCCTCTTCCCCCTTGTTTCCCAATTTTCCGCCGGCCCGTTCCAAGGCCTGTGACTTGTTCAAGGTGGTCAGAACGCCAAAGGCGACCGGCTTGCCGGACTTGAGATTGACTGTCATGATGCCCTGTGCGACCGCCTGGCAGATGTAGTCAAAGTGCGGCGTGTCACCTTTGATGACGCAGCCCAACGCGATCACTGCATCGATCCTTTTGTTATCCGCAAGCCATTGAGCCGCAAGAGGTAGTTCAAAACTGCCGGGAACTGTCGTAACATGAATGTGCTTCTTCTTTATGCCGGACGTCAGTAGCGCTGCCCGGGCCCCCTCGTAAAGAGCATCCGTTATTTCACTGTTCCACTGCGATACAATGATTCCCACTTGCGTACTGGCGAACTTGCGATTGCTTTTTATGGATGAGGTAGTAAGGGTTCCAGCCATAGGTATTTGTAGCAGGGAATAAAAGTACTCAAAAACAAAAAAGGATGGAGGTGATCCATCCTTTCTTTGAAGTTGTTTGCGGGTTAGGAATTTGTTTCGAGACGCGCTTTGAACTTGCGGGCGTTTTGGAAGTCGCCGCTTTCCCAGAACTCATCAATTACCCGCTGATAGGCTTTGATCGCTTTTTCTTTCTGATTGGCCTTTTCAAACGCGAGTGCGGCCTTCATCAGGTAGGTAGGCGTGAAGAACTTATTGGGTTTGTGGCTGGCTGCTTTGTCGTAATAGGAAGCCGCATCCGCATACTGCTTCTGTTCCATATAGGCGTCGCCAATGAGGCTGTAGGCGCGGGCTTGCACAAGCTGGTCGTCAGCGCTGAAATCCTTCAGGTAAAGGATGGCCAGCGGAAACTTTCCCTGCTTGAGACATACAGCGCCGGCATAGAAGTTCGCCAGATTGGCAGCCGGAGTCATGGGGTAGTCGTCAATAATCTGCTTGAAGCCCAGGTTGTTGCCATCACCTTCCATGGCCAGGTTGAGGCTGTCGGCCTCAAAGTAGCGGACGGCCTGAAACATTTCCTTCTGAGCCAGGTCGTCCTGGCTGCCTACGTAGTACCGGTAGCCAAAGAATCCGCCCACGATAAGGATCAGGACCCCCAACGCACTGAATACAATTTTTGGATTGTGCTCAATCCACTGCTCAATGCCTGTAACCTTATCGGCAATGATCTCCGGGTTCTCCAGGATGTCCTTGTTTTCTTCGTTTTTTGCCATGATTCGTAAAAAGTAGCCCTTCAGTCGCCCGTGGATTACAGACATCAAGGGTTACAGAAGGGCTGCAAAACTATACATTCGGCCCCATTTAACAAATGGCCGCGGGTTCGAACGGACTAGTCGGTCGTGAAGGGGTAATCGGCTTGCGCATAGATATCCGTCATCGCCTCCTTGGGGTCGGGGAAGCTCGATTCCTCGGCGAATTTCACACTGTCTTCAACCTGAGCATTGACTTTTTCCACGATGGCCTCCAGGTCTTTCTCCGTTG
>JAYRNL010000035.1:0-7757 GCA_041912235.1 Cyclobacteriaceae bacterium | reverse complement strand
TGAGTTGTGTCTGAGTTGCCTTAAGATCGTTGTAGGCCTTTTCGATTTCCTTCGCTTGGGCCAATTCGCGCTCCCGCATCCGTTCGCGTTCCTTGCGAACGGTAGCAGCCTTTTGCATTACGTGCACGCGATAACCTGCAAATCCGAGTAAAACAACGTAACCGGCATAAGCCCACCACGATTTCCACCACGGAGGTAGTATGATGAACCGGAGCGTCGCTGGTTCGCTCCACGTGCCGTTCATGCCCTTGGTAGAAACTTTGAATACATAGCGCCCGGGAGGCAGATCACGGTAGTTTTCGCTTTGTGTGTTACCCGAAATCGGGCTCCAGTTCTTGTCGATGCCTTCCAGTACATAGCGGTATCTTACCTGGTCGGGGTTGCTCAACGTAAGCCCCGCGAACGAGAAATTCAGGTAATTCTGGTTGTACGGCAAGCGAAGGTTGATCGGGAGGAGGTAGTTGGATTCCACGCTGTCCCATCTTATTTCCTCACTCACTACAAAATTCCCGGCGATCGCCTTGCTGCGGTCCTGATAGAAAGAGTTCTCTACGGGTTCCCACAGGGTGTCGACTTTGGCCAACCGTTGTTCTGCCTTCGACCGCTGCCTGAAATTCCCCGGTTTGTCAAGAATGCTGATGCCCGTGATGAAGGGGGTAGGTATGGCTGGGTCGGGTCGGGGATCGTTCATGACCATCAGTACCTGGATTTCAACACCTGCCCAAAACTCTCCGTTGCGCATGAAGCTGGCACTGTTCTGGTCAAAGTCGTTGAACTGGAATCCCTGGACTTTTCCGTAGTTGGTGATTCGCCAACGGGCGCCCTTGGCATCAGCGGTTGAAGAAATCATCGTGAGACCTCGGGTCGTTCCGGCATAGATGATCCCGCTGCGTTCGTTCAGTGTCCAAATCTCATTATTAACCAATCCTTCCTGCATGGTAAAATTGGTGATCGTTTGTCGGCTAAGACTTAATCGGTTGATTCCTTTGTTCGTGCCGATCCATATTTCCCCGGTACTGCTTTCCAGTGTATTATAAGCGGTATTGCTTAGCAGTCCCTGGGAGGTAGTGAGTGTTTTATACGTCTTGTGTTCCCGGTCCACTACGGCCACTCCTCCCTTGCCGTTGCAAATCCATAGTTGACCGGAGGCATCGGACGCCAGGTGGTAAACCTGTTCGTCTTTGAAGGTGGCCAGGTTGCTTATTCGTTTGTACAGTTTAGTGCTGGGATTGTAGACAAATACTTCACCGTTGTTTGTGCCGAACCACATATCCCCTTCAACAGCTTCACATACACGTCGAATCTCCGTGTCACGGAGCCCCTGATCCCGGCCGAGCGTCTTGATTGTGCCTTCTTTGACATTGATCGCGGTAAGACCAAAGCCATTCCCAAAGGCCCAAATCTGCCCTTGACTATCTTCATAAAGGTGGTTCATGTTTCTGACCGGAAGACCCTGCTCAAGCCCCAGGTGACGAATCGTTCGATGGGTCGGATCATAGATATCGATCCCGTTGGTGGTGCCCAGCCAGATTTTTCCATCCATCGCTTCGAGGGTCGCCCAGATGACATTACTTGAGAGTCCGTCAGATGTGGTGAAGTTGCCGGGCCTCCCGCGGTTCAGGTTAATGACATGGCTTCCGGCATTTACAGACCCAAGCCACAACTGTCCTTCTGCATCTTCAACTACAGAATAGATGATGCGATTGTCGCCCCCGATAGTGAATTTCTCCGCAGTATTCTTTTGCAGGTCGACGGCGTAGGCTTTGTTTTGGTCCGTGCTCAACCAAAATATACCGGTTCTGTCTTGCTGGAGCCCAAAAACCGCGCCGTCTATACCTTGCTTTGGAGATATGTGCAACTGTGTTCCTTTATCCAAGTTTAGAATGTAGGCGCCCTTATTACCGCCAACCCATATATTACCCTCCCGGTCTTCCATCAGGCTGAAAATGGCGTCTTCCGTAAATAGCCTTTTTAATGTATGGGCTTGATTGTCTATAACGGTAAGGCCGCTTGATGAATTGAGCCAGATTCGGTTGCCCTTGTCCTGCAGGATCCTTATTGCGGGGTTATTACCGGCAAGCCCCTCACGTGTGCTGATTTTCTTCACTGTTCCGGCCGCCTCGTTGACGATGATATACCCTTGGCCCGACCGGGCAATCCACATTTGTCCGTCGCGGTCGCGCATGATCCCAAAGTTTGATCCACGAGGGAAGGTGTCAGCAAGCTTGAGTATGATCCCGGACAGCCTGTCGAGGACAAAGACTTCACCTGTCCCTGTGCCGATCCAGATCCGTTGCTGAGAATCCTCGCAAATGGACCAGATGTTTGGGTCATAAATTCCCTGCTCGGTTCCGTAGATCTCCAGGTTTACACCGTCATACCGGGCCAAGCCCTTGTCGGTGCCGATCCAAAACATACCTGCCTTGTCTTGAAGAAAGCAGCGGCCGTTGCCGGGCAAGCCAAAAGTGGAACCCACTTCCATCACCCCACGGGTGGTGCCCGCCTGGAAGTTCGGAAACCCGGCTTTGATGACCGTGGGTGGCGCTAGGAGAATGGTTCTGAACCTGAGCGGCTGGGTCGGAAGGGAATTGTAGTCAAAGATGGTGTCCTTCGCACTGTTCCATTCAAATGGTTTTTCTTCAAGGGGAGCCTTCATTGACTCCGGGTAGCCTCCAACAATGAACGGTTTCGCCGGCAGACTGGAGAAGTTGAGTTTCTTGCTTACAAATGGCTTGATGGTCGCCGGGTCATAAACCTCCCATTCAATCGGTACAGGTCCGTTGAACTTGAATGGGCGCTCTGTCGGTGGTGCAAACTCGGATTCGCCGGAGGGAAAGGGTACGGAATCCGGATCGCCACTGCAGGACCCCAACATGATGCAACTGAGGGTAAGGAAGGCAAAGCGGATAAAACGGGTTCCGTGTTTGGGCATCCTTAAAGGTACAATTGTGAGGGCGGCAACAAGAGAGGCCGCAAACCGGTATTCGCGAATTAGCGGCTTAGCGAAAATGGGTGTCAAGGGCGGTCAACGGTTAGGCGATGGTAAATATGCCAAAAACATGGAACACTTGCCGGAATAATCTATCCGACAGGCAACCGCACGACAAATTCGGTGCCTGTATCTTGGGTGGATTCCATGCGCAGCTCGCCGCCGTGGCCCTTCGTGACGATGTCGTAGCTCAGGGAAAGTCCCAGGCCGGTACCTTGACCGGTAGGTTTTGTCGTGAAAAAGGGTTGAAAGATTTTCTCGCGGATCGCTTCCGGTATTCCGTTGCCGTTGTCGCTGACCCGGATTTCAATGTGTGATGCTGTCTTGCGGGTGCTTATCGTCACGGTGGGTACATAAGGAACAGCCGCGCTTTTCTTCCTTTCGGTAACAGCGTAAAAAGCGTTGTTGATCAGGTTAAGTACCACCCGGCCAATTTCCTGCGGAAGAACGTTCACCTTTCCGACGGCGGGATCGAGGTGTGTCTCAAAATTTGCATTGAATGACTTGTCCTTCGCCCTCAACCCATGGTAAGCGAGACGGAGGTATTCATCGCAGAGTGCGTTAATATCCGTTGGTTCTTTCTTTCCCGAGCTGGTACGGCTGTGCTGCAGCATGCCTTTGACAATGCCGTCAGCGCGTTTGCCGTGGGAAACAATCTTTTCCTCGTTGTCACGGATATCCTTAGCAAGGCCCTTAACGGCTTCGAGGTTTCCTTTGTTTGCCTCCTGCTCCAGTTCAGCGAGTAGTTCTGAATTGACTTCCGAGAAGTTTTTTACAAAATTCAGCGGGTTTTGAATCTCGTGGGCGATGCCCGCGGTGAGCTCGCCGAGGGAGGCCATTTTTTCGGATTGGATAAGTTGAGACTGTGTGGCTTTGAGATGGGTCAGTGTTTGGGACAGGATCTCGTTGGCTTTTTGTTTTTTCCGGTTGTTCTGGTACAAAATGGATCCAATGAGCACAAAAACGAAAAGAGAAATTCCGGCCACCAGGATGCGTACCCTGCTCTTGAATTTTTCCTCTTCCTGTTCAGCGGCTTGACGTTGCCTAAACTCATGTTCGTTGACCAATCGCTGGGTTTCTGTTCTGTAGTCCAGGCGGGACAGAGAGTCTTTGGCAACCAGGTATTCGGTTTGGAGTTGAAAGGCATGCTGGATATCACCCCGATTCCTATATAACTGCACCAACTCCTTTTTCGCTTCGATGGCGACAGGCATGTATTGAAGGGCGTCAGGATAGTTACCCATGGACCGGAAGACTTCCTCGGCTTCAGCGGTTCGATGCATGGATAACAACGATTTTCCCTTTACCAGCATGGCCCAAAGCTGCCCACGGATATCGCCGGCTTTCAGGAAGTTGTGGTATGCGGAATCGGCCATCATGAACGCGCCTTCAGCTTTGCCTTGTTGGTAAAGTACATCACCCATATTTATCTGTGAGTAGGCAATGCCTTGCGTCGAGCCTTCTTTTAGCCGGTACGTTAGGGATTGTTCAAATTGATGCAGGGCTTCCTCCAAATTGCCTTGGCGCTGATAATATTGCCCGATTTGAATTAGGGTCAGCGCGACACCTCCATAATCGTTGATCTCCTGTTTTACGGCTAAGGATGCTTTGAAATAGTCAAGCGCTTTTTCTTCCTGTCCGATTTCCTTATAGATAGTCCCAATCTTGATCAGGTTAAGCCCGATTCCAAATTTGTCCCCGATGCTTTCGAAAATGGACAGCGATTGGGTGAAATACTGAAATTGCTTGTAGAGAACAGGTTCCAGCACGCCATATCTATAAAGCGCATAGGCTTGTCCGCGCTTGTAACCTGTTTTTTCTGACAGCGTGTTAATTTGATCCAGGTAGTATCGTGCGCTGTCGTCCCGCTTATTCCAGTACTTTTTTGACAAATTATATAAGCGATCGATGTTGGTGGTGTCCTTGGAGATGGATTGCCCAATGCAGAACGTGCTTGATAAGATGAAGAAGGCCAACGCCAGGAAAACGCACGAAACCCTGAGCTTGTAGATGTTCATAAACCTTCTGACGTAATGAACTGAAGACAAAGGTAGATAATCCCCTGCAGGACGTTAAGCTGGTTGGTTTCTACGAGTTCAGCTTAGCGGCAGTATAATACTGAATTTAGTCCCTTTTCCTTGGTTTGTTTCGGCCTGGAGTTCGCCCCCATGTGTCTTTACTATGTCATAACTTAATGACAAACCGAGTCCTGTTCCCTGCCTGGTAGGTTTGGTTGTGAAGAACGGCTGGAAGATCTTGTCTTTGATGTGGTTGGGTATACCGTTTCCGTTGTCGGTCACTTCAATGATGATCTGCGTGGCTTCTTTCCTTGTCGTGAGTACAACAACAGGTTCAAAGTTGCTGGCCTCATTTTTCTTTCTTTCGTTCGCGGCGTAAAATGCATTATTGATTAGGTTCAGGACAACACGGCCAATCTCCTGCGATACCACGTTAATCCGGGGGAGTGCAGGGTCCAGATTAGTTTCAAATTTGGCATTGAACGACTTGTCCTTGGCCCGCAGCCCGTGGTAGGCGAGGCGGAGGTATTCATCGCACAGGGCATTAATATCCGTAGGTTCTTTCTTCCCGCTGCTGGTGCGGGAATGTTGCAACATGCCCTTGACGATGGCATCCGCGCGCTTCCCATGAGCGACGACTTTGTTCTCATTTTCCGCGAGATTGGCGGCAATCGACCTGGCTTCGTTCAAATCCCCTCTTTGTACCGCTTCGTTAAGTTCTGCAATCAGTTCGGCGTTCACTTCGGCGAAGTTATTGATGAAGTTGAGCGGGTTCTGGATCTCGTGGGCGATGCCGGCCGTGAGTTCGCCCAGGCTCGCCATTTTTTCAGACTGAATGAGTTGGGCTTGCGTGGCCTTGAGCTGGTCGTATGCTTTTTCGATATTTTGCTTTGCCTTTTGCTTCGTCCGGCTATTACGGTACAGGAAGAAGGCGATGACTACGAGCGTGAACGTACTGCCCAGGAGGATATTGGTTCTTAGTTGGGTCTTGAATTCCTTTCGTGCGGTTTCAATTTCGGCCAGTCGTTGTTGCTCGTTGAAGTCGATGTTCTGAAACTGCTGGACTTGTTTGGCATTGAAAGTCTCCTTGTTGATTTGAATAATCAGCGATTGGTATTTCACCGTGCTGTCGATGTTGGTTTTCTCATAGATGTCAACCAAGGCGGTATAGCAGCGAAGGGACAGGTCGGGGGCATTGAGGTAATTGGCTACGGAAAGCCCGTGGCGGATGTGGAACTGGCTGGAGTCAACCTTGCCCGAAACCCTGTACAGCTCGGCCAGTTCCAGGTCACTGGCCACGATGCCCCTGTAGTAGCCGTTCACCTGGCTTTCCGTCAAAGCTCTTTGGAAGTAGGATTTTGCCATTTCCCGGTTTTTCAAATTCAGGTACACGCGCCCCATATTCAACAAGGTGCTGCCGAGGTATCGTTTATCGTTAGACTGTATCGCGTGATCATAGGCATTCTGAAAACTGAAAAGCGCTGAGTCTTGTTGATTCAATTGCATATATGTCCTGCCCAGGGTAATGTAATTGATAATGAGAATGGACATGTTCGTTGATTCCCGGGCAAGCGGGACCGCGGCTTTGATATAGGTCAGCGCCTTCCTGTAATTCAGCGAATTGCTGTACAGAATGGCTGTATATTGCAGCACTTTGCTGTGCACCGCCAATCGCTGCAACCGGGCTGGTGTATGCCGGTCGAGGTATTCATCATACGGCGGGACCGTCGGTGGCAGTATGCGTTTTTCGGTTGCCGGGTCTTCGGCTAATGCGATAGCTTTCAAAAGAACCTGCAAGGATCGAGGATAGTTACCCTGGTTGAGCAGGGCATAACCAACTTCGCCCAGCGCGACGGATTCGTCCAGCGGGAGTTTGAGGTTAACCGCCAGGGTGAGCATGGTGTCGGCATAACGATAGGCACTGTCAGGGTTAATTTCCTTGTAGATCCGGGCGATCCTTCCGGCAAGCACCAGGCTCAGCGTATCATTCGTTTCCGCTGCGAATACCTTTTTTAGGCTGTCCAGATCAAAGCTTTGGGCCGAGGTGCTCAATGCGGCCATGATGCCGAGGGTAAGCAGGTTCAATCGCAGTAGAGTCATTGGCTGTCAAGTCCGGTTCTGGGCATGTGCTAAAGATAAATAAGGTAGGGCATTTTGCGGAAATCCGGAGGGTACCCTTGGAATCAGCCGGAATCGCGAGTGCCCTGGATACCCTTCAGCCACGCCGCGGGACTCTAAGTTTGAAAAGTCGCTTTTGGATTGAGATATTTAGGTTGGGCAAACTGCTCAAGATCGTAATCGACTAACCGACTAAACCACAAGCCAATGGACAACAACAAAGAACCCAAAAGCGATCGTCGTCTTTTTCTAGGGTCACTGGCCACCGGGGCGGCTGCCCTGGGGATGGCTACACTCGGTGTGCCAATCGCCGCTGAGGCCAACGAAGTTCAGCTTCCGCAGCAAGAGGCCGAAACCTGGTTCGACAAGATCAAAGGGAAGCACAAGATGGTGTTCGACGTCACCAAGCCGCACGAAATATTTCCGTTTGCGTGGCCCCGGGTGTTTCTCAACTCCAATGTAGCCACGGGAACCCCGGAGAAAGACTGCTCGGTGGTGGTAGTGCTAAGACATGAAGCCATCGGCTATGCCTTCCAGGATAGTTTGTGGGAGAAGTACAAATTTGGCGAAATCTTCAAGGCCAATGACCCCGCTACGAAGACGGCGGCCATGCGCAACCCGTTTTCCAATCC
>JAYRNL010000034.1:0-15566 GCA_041912235.1 Cyclobacteriaceae bacterium | reverse complement strand
CGGCTGACATCCTCGATGCTGATCTCATCGTCGTTGGACGAACGGGTGATGCTGCCGTGGTGAATGGTGCTGCGGATGTGCTGGCCGGCGATGCCGACGTTCACCACGCCGATATCGATGCCCGACATGTCGCTAGCCTCCTTGACGGCCTTTTCGATGGCGAAGACCGTCTTGTCGATGTTCGTCACAATGCCTTTGATGACGCCCTCCGACTCGGCTTTGCCCATGCCCAGGACCTCGAGTTTGCCGAACTCGTTCTTCCGGCCGACGATGACACAAATCTTTGTTGTGCCAATGTCCAGACCTACGACTATTTTCCCGTTTTCCATAGCTTAAAACTTTTGAGTGGTTGTTTAAAAAATTCGTTTTGGGGTTAGTGTGCTATTATCTGTCCTTCGTAGTTCAGGTTCACTTTCTCGTACTTTGTCCAACCCTTCTGGGGCAGGATATCTTTGTAGAAGACCATCAGCTTGCGCAGTTTATCTTCGTAGTTGGCGGGTGATCCGAATTCCACCAGCTGACCGGTCACCTGGGGGTAGATCGTGATATCACCCGCTGCGTTGACATCCATTTGGGCCACCTGGGCTGTCCAGAACCTGTCTTCCAGGATGTACTCCATCATCTCCATTAACTGTTGCCCTTCCTCTACTTTGTTGAGGTTCCCGGCCTCCACCATCTTCTTCATCCCGCGGCCGCTCAGTATCATGACGCGCGAGGAGAACTTGTCTGAAATACCCATCACCGTTCCGTCTTCGGCCACATACGCATCCGGCGCATCATCCTGGACGATTCGGGCAATCGGTCGGCGAAGTTCAACGCGCACGATCAGGTTGCCTTTGAGGTCCCCATAGAGCTCGGCGTCCTGGATATGCTTGTCGAGCATCAGCGTGCGCTCAATGCCCCTCAGGTCGATGCGGTTGATGGCGGTTCCTTTGAGCGCCGGCGTACTGTTTTCCACCAGCCTGGCGATGTCCGCTTCGTCCATGAAATGGTTGTCATGGATATTTTCCAATTCGACCATGATATTCTTGCAGAGCACCCCTCCCTGTTTCCGCTCGCTGAAGGCAATGAGGAAGAATACCAGTCCGAGGCCGACCGCAATACGTACTTCGTTTCGTATGGAAAACTTAATTTTCATAGCGCTTGACCAGCATTTTGCGGATGGGTTTTACAAACAAATCGATATCGCCGGCGCCGACGGTGGCCATCACCTCAATGTCCATGGCATCCAGCGTGCTTAACAGGTCTTTCTTTGTGGTCTTGACCTTCACTGGGCTCGTGAGCTTGTTAAAGATCAAGTCCGAGCTTACCCCGGCTATCGGAAGTTCGCGGGCCGGGTAGATGTCGAGCAGCACGACTTCATCGGCAATGCTGAGGCTTTTCGCAAAACCGTCGGCGAAATCGCGGGTGCGGGTGAAGAGGTGAGGCTGGAACACGACGGTGAGCTTCCGGTCGCCGTACATTGCTTTCAGTGAGTTCAGGAACGCCTCGATTTCAGCGGGGTGGTGCGCGTAGTCGTCAACAAACACGCAGCCGTTCCGGCTATAGATAATTTCAAACCGGCGCTTTACGCCCTTGAAAGAAGCGAGGGCCTCCTTGATTACCTTGGGGTCCAGTTCAAGATGTCCGACAGCAAGGATAGCGGCGATCGCATTCTCTACGTTATGGAATCCGGGGACGCCTAGCTGAATGGATTCAATCTTACGGCCGTTGCCCTGAAGATCGAAGCTGAAAAATCCGCTGCTGGCGGTCACGCTGCTGGCAAAAAATTGTCCCTCGTTCAATCCATAGGTCGAAACCTTGATATTTTTGTTTGCTTCGGCGAGGTGGGCAATGGAGTGATGAATGATCAGGTTGCCCTTCGGCTCGATTTGACTGATAAACTGCCGGTAGGCGTCCAACATCGTTGCATGGTCGCCGTAGATGTCAAGGTGATCGGGATCCGCTGATGTTACAACCGCGCTGTGCGGGTGCAGGCGCAGGAACGACCGGTCGAATTCATCGGCTTCAGCCACCACAACCGTTCCCGGGTTGACGTCCCCGTGCATTACCAGGTTGGAATCGTAGTTGGTCGTAATGCCACCCAGGAAAGCCACCATGTCCCGCTCGGCTGTTTTCAGGATGTGCGCGATCATCGATGATGTGGTGGTCTTACCGTGTGTTCCGGCGACAGCGATCGTATGGAAATCCCTGGAGATAAGCCCCAGCACTTCCGAACGCTTCATGATGGTGAAGTCCTGATCGTTGAGGTAGTTGAACTCAGCGTGGTCCTTCGGAATGGCCGGTGTGAAGATCACCAGCGTCTTTTCCTTGGTGATATACCCCGGAATGAACTCCACCTTGTCTTCGAAGTGAAGTTCCATCCCTTCTTCCAGCAACTCATGGGTAAGCGGAGTAGGCGTGCGATCGTAACCAGCGATACGCAAGCCTTTCTTCTTGAACCAGCGAGCGAGGGCGCTCATGCCGATTCCGCCGATTCCCAGAAAATAGATACTATCGTAATCGCTGAATTTCACGCGATGAGCTTTTCAATTTCATTCACAATGTCCCGTGCCGCATTCGGCCGTCCCAGGGTTCCGATACGCTCGCTGAGGTGCTGGCAACGTGAGTTGTCGTTCAGGAGGGCCAGCACTTCGGCTGTGAGCTTTGCTTTGGCTTCCTGGTCGGCGATCATGGTGGCGGCGTCTTCCTTCACCAGCGCCATGGCGTTTTTGGTCTGGTGATCCTCGGCGACATTCGGGGAAGGCACCAGGACAGCAGGCTTCCGGGTTAGGCACAATTCGGATATACTCAGGGCGCCGGCACGCGACACCACAACATTCGCTGCGGCGTAGGCGAGGTCCATTTCCTTGAGGAAGTCGTAGAGGCGCACCTTGCGAAGATCCTTGCTGGCGATCTGCGCCTTCACACTTTCGAAATACACCTTTCCGGTTTGCCAGATCACCTGCACGTTTGCATGGATGAGCTGGTCGAGGCCCGCCAGCACACTCTCGTTGATGGTCCGTGCTCCGCCGCTACCGCCGAGAACCAGCAACGTGCGATCGATCTCGTTGAAGCCAAAGTGTTTCAGGGCCAGGGGACGTTTGGCGGCGACTTCCATGATATCCTTGCGAACCGGGTTGCCCGTCATGACCACCTTGGAGGCGGGGAAATAGCTTTCCATCCCCGGATAGGCGACACATATGCGCTGTACTTTTGACGCCAGTTGTTTGTTGGTAAGGCCGGCGTAAGAATTTTGCTCCTGCAGAAGGGCCGGTATCCCCATCCGCGTTGCCGCCAACATGAGAGGGCCGCTCGCATATCCACCAGTACCTACCGCTACATGAGGACGGAAATCCTTGACAATCTTCCTTGCCTTCCATAGGCTGGCAAGCAGCTTGAAGGGGAACATCAGGTTTGACAACGTGAGCTTGCGTTGAATTCCCGCAATCCAAAGACCGATGATCTTGTAGCCGGCTTCCGGTACGCGCACCATTTCCATCCGACCTTCGGCGCCAACGAAGAGAATCTCAGCGTTCGGATAACGCTCACGGAATTCATTGGCGATGGCAATGGCCGGGAACACATGCCCGCCGGTCCCGCCGCCGCTGATGATGAGTCGATATGGCTCTCTCGTTTTCAACTTTAAGCTGCCTTTGCTTCAATAGTTTTCGATTCTTCGCCGCTGGGTGACTGACCCCAGTTCTCTTCCTGTTCACCCCGACTAACACTAAGGATGATTCCCACCGAAAGCCCGGTGAACAGCATCGCCGTTCCTCCCATAGAGACGAGAGGGAGTGGCTGACCGGTGATCGGGCCGAGGCCCACGACAACACCCATATTCACCATAGCCTGGCATACCAGGTCGAAACTCAGTCCCGCCGAAAGCAGTCCGCCAAAAGCCCGCTCGGAATTGTAGGCCGCCTTCATGCCTCGGTGCAGGAGGATGAGGTAGAGCATCAACACCACCACGCCGCCGACCAGGCCGTATTCCTCGATCACGATGGCGTACACAAAATCTGAATAGGGATGCGGAAGAATATTGCGTTGATCGCTGTTGCCCGGGCCTTTTCCAAAAACACCTCCGGTGGCTACCGCTATACGGGCGTGCTTGGCCTGGAAGGGAAGCTCGGTGCCGTTAATGAAGCTTAGGATACGGTTCTTTGCCGTTTCGCCGCGTACGCCAAATTTGAGCGCAACCGCTCCGGCAAGCAGACCGATAAGCACCAGCATAGCCAGGTATTTTACTGGAACACGACCGATGAACATGACCAGCATGCAAGTGGCAAACAGCAGAATGGCGGTGGAGAGGTTGGTCAAGGCGATCAGCCCGCAGATCACGCCGCACCAGATCAGCATCGGAATAAGCGACTCCTTGATGTCCTCGATATTCTGCTGCTTCTTCGAAAGCATACTGGCGAGGTTGATGATCAGCGCCAGGCTGGCAAAATCAGAAGGCTGAAAAGATGTATTAAGGATGGGAAGTGTTATCCAGCGTGCAGCATCGTTAATGCTGGTACCGTTGGTAAAGGTATATACAAGAAGGGGCACACTTACCCACAGGGCGAAGCGGGAAAGTTTGGAGTAGTAGCGGTAGTCAATTTTGTGACCAATCCACATGGCGCCAAGGCCGAGCAACACCATGAATGTATGCTTGACCAGGTACATCTCCGGAGCCACCGTGCGTTTGTAGGCAAGTGTTCCGATAGAGCTGTACACCACCAAAATGCTGATCAGCGACAGCGCGAACACTACGGCCCAGATCACCGGGTCGCCCTGCAAATTATTGTCCGCCCACTCTTTTACCTTTTTCATAACCTCAGGCGTTTACGTGTTCCTTTTCCTCTTTCAACCGAAGGACCGCTTCGCGAAACTGATCGCCGCGATCCATGTAGTTCTTAAATAAGTCGAAGCTTGCGCAGGCCGGCGACAACAAGACGATGTCTCCCTGTTTGGCCTCGGCCAGTGCCATCCGAACCAACGATTTCACATCCTGGGTCTCCAACACACGGGGAACCACCGGTCCGAAAAAGTTCTTTAGCTTATCGTTCTCCTTGCCCAGGCAAATCAGGGTCTTTACCTTCTTCTTTACCTCGTCTTTGATGAGGTTGTAGTCATTGCCCTTGTCAATTCCTCCGGCGATCCAGATCAGCGGTTGGTCGTAGCTGCCCAGCGCGTATATAACGGAATCAACATTGGTCGCTTTCGAATCGTTAACAAATTCCACGCCCTGGATGCTGGCGATGGACTCCAGGCGATGCGGGGCATTTTTGAAAGTCTTAAGTCCTTCCTTAATAGAAGCATCCGGTACCTTGGCGAGGTAAGCAGCGGAAACGGCAGCCATCGTGTTAACCAGGTTATGCACACCTTTCAACGTGGTCTCTGCTTGCGCAATCCTGAATTTCTTCTTGCCAAATTGGAAAACCATTTTCTTGCCGTCGAAGTGCGCCGAAGTAATGGCTTCGTGATCGAGGGAGATTTCCACGCGGTAGGCTTCCGTCGAGCGCTGGCGAGCCTCCTCACCTGAAACCTTGTCATCGACGAAGTAGATGAAGTAGTCCTTCGACGTCATGTTCTTGATCAGTCTGAATTTGCTGTTGACGTAGTTGGCCATCTTGTGATCATAGCGATCCAGGTGGTCGGGAGTAATATTCAGGAGAATGCCAATGTGAGGGTGAAACTTCTTGGTTCCATCGAGTTGGAAGCTGGAGATCTCGAGCACATACCAATCGTGGTCGCCGGCTGCCACCTTGCGGGCCAGGCTCTCCCCTACATTGCCGGCCAGGGCGACGTTGAAGCCTGCGGTCTTCAGCAGGTGATAGGTCAATAACGTTGTCGTCGTCTTTCCATTGGTGCCGGTTATGGCGATAATCTTCCCTTTGAGATACCGGCACGCAAATTCAATCTCATCGATGATCTGGATTTTTTTCGCTTTGGCCTTCTTCACCATGTCCGCCTTCTTCGGTATTCCCGGGCTTTTAATGATGAGATTGGCGGAGAGGACCTTTTCTTCCGAGTGACCGCCCTCTTCAAAGGCAATGCCGTTCGACAACAGATCATTGCGGTAGTTCTCTTTCAACTGACCCTGTTCGGACACGAACACGTCAAATCCTTTTGCCTTCGCCAGGATCGCTGCGCCCGTACCGCTTTCACCTCCGCCCAATATGACTATGCGTTCACTCATGTTACCGGAGTTTCAGGGTTGCGAGGGTAAGAATGGCCAACAGGATTCCCACGATCCAAAACCGGGTGACGATTTTGGCTTCCGGGATATTCTTCTTCTGGTAGTGGTGGTGAAGCGGCGACATCAGGAAGATCCGGCGACCTTCTCCATACTTCCTTTTGGTGTACTTGAAATAGGAGACCTGCATGATTACCGATGCGTTCTCGACCAGGAGGATGCCGCACAACACCGGGATCATGAGTTCCTTGCGCACAGCCAGCGCCACGACAGCGATGATGCCGCCCAAGGAAAGGCTGCCGGTATCGCCCATAAACACCTGTGCGGGAAAAGCATTGTACCAAAGGAAGCCAAGACACGCTCCGACGAACGCGGTGCAAAAGATCACCAACTCGCCCAGGTTGGGGATGTACATGATGTTGAGATAGGAGCTGAAGTCAACCCTGCCGGAGAGGTACGCGAAAATCGCCAGGGTCAACCCGATGATGGCGCATGTGCCTGCGGCCAGTCCGTCAATCCCATCCGTAATGTTGGCTCCGTTCGAAACGGCCGTTACGATCAATACAACGACCAGGGAATAGACGATCCATGTATATTGTTCATCAAGGAAAGGCAGGATACGGCTGTAGTCCAATTCGTTATTCTTCAGAAAGGGCACGGTGGTCTTGGTGGACCTGACGTGTTTCATGGCGCTGACCGACTCTTCGGAGCTGGTGATGGAGGCCTCGATGGCACGTTCGGTGGTCATCTTCTCACCAATCACCACATGATCATTGAAGTAGAGCGTAAGCGCGACCACGAGGCCTATGGTGACCTGGCCCACGATCTTGAAGCGGCCAGCCAGGCCTTCCTTGTTTTTTCTGAAGACCTTGATGTAGTCATCCAGGAATCCGATGAGCCCCAGTCCAACCGTAGTGACGATCAGCAGGATGACATAGACGTTGTCGAGCTTGGCAAAGAGGAGTGTGGGGATGAGGATGGCCGCGAGGATGATCAGGCCGCCCATGGTAGGCGTGCCCTTTTTCTGCATCTGTCCTTCCAATCCGAGGTCGCGGATGTCTTCCCCCACCTGTTTCTTGCGCAGGTACCCGATCAACTGCTCACCAAACGTGATGGTGATCAGCAACGAAAGAACTGCTGCTGCCCCGGCGCGGAAAGAAATGTATTGAAATACACCGGCGCCGGGGAAGTTAAACTGCTGGTCGATATAGTTGAAAAAATAGTACAGCATCAGTTCGCGAACATTTTCAACATCCGTCCCACTACTTCACGGTCATCAAATGGCCTCTTCACTCCTTTTATTTCCTGGTAGGTCTCATGTCCCTTTCCAGCCACCAGAATGATGTCTTTCTCCTTGGCCAGCATACACGCCGTCTTGATAGCCTCTTCGCGGTCCACCATCACGAGAGTCTTTTTAGCATCCGAGGGTCCAACACCTTGCTGCATCTCCTTGATGATCTCTTTGGGGTCCTCATCCCGCGGATTGTCGGACGTGAAGATGACCTTGGTTGAATATTTGCAGGCAATGGCTGCCATGAGCGGCCGTTTGGATCGATCACGATTACCACCGCATCCTACTACGGTGATGACCTGTTCTGCTCCCGACCGGAAGTTGGTAATGGTCTCCAATACGTTCTTAAGGGCATCCGGCGTGTGCGCGTAATCCACAATGGCTGTAAATTTTGAACCAGGCATTACGCGCTCAAAGCGTCCGACGGCACCGGGCAGGGAAGAGAGACGGAGGAGTACGTCTTCTTCGTCCTCACCCAGCAACAACGAGGCTGAATAGACACACAGCAGATTATAGGCGTTGAAATCGCCGATCAGCCGGAACCACACATGGCGGGTATCCATGGCAAGTTCCAATCCATCCAGCGAGTTGGTCACTACCCGCGTGCGGTAATCGGCCATTTTTTTGATACCGTACGTATATTTCTTCGCCTTCGTGTTTTGGAGCATCACCATCCCGCGCTTGTCATCAACGTTTACCAGCGCAAATGCTTCGGATGAAAGGCCATCAAAGAACAACTTCTTTGCCCGGATATAGCTCTCGAACGTGTGGTGATAGTCCAGGTGGTCGTGGGTGATGTTGGTGAACAATCCACCGGTAAAATGGAGTCCTTCAATACGGCCTTGAGCGCAGGCGTGCGAACTCACTTCCATGAAGGCGTGGGTGCATCCGGTTGAGAGCATCTGGTTCAGAAGGATGTTGATCTGAATCGGATCCGGTGTTGTGTGAGTCGCCGGCAGCACCTGATCCAAAATCCGGTTTTCTACGGTGGACAGCAGGCCACACTTCTTGCCCATGGCCGTAAACAATTGGAACAACAGCGTTGCCACGGTGGTCTTGCCGTTGGTGCCAGTCACACCAACGAGTTTGAGTTTCTTTGATGGGTTCCCGTAAAAATTACCGCAGATCACGCCCAGCGCAAGCGATGTGTCTTTCACCGTCACATACGTCACACTACTGTTTGTGGCTTCCGGGAGATTGTTGCAGATGATCACGGTTGCGCCCAGTGTAATCGACTTGTCGATGAACGCATGTCCATCGGCCTGCGTGCCCTTCACCGCAACAAACATGAACCCCGGCTCCACCTTCCGGGAATCAAACGCGATGCCTTTGACATCAAGGTCCATGTCGCCCACCGTAGAGGTAATGCGTACGTTATACAATATGTCTCTAACGGCGGCCATCAGCTGAGTTGTAAGTAAATTCTTGCCCCGCGCGAAATGCGCGTGCCGGGTGATAGGGATTGCTCCGATACCCGTCCTTTGCCCTGAACGGAAACGCGCAATCCATTTTTCTCCAGCAGATAGATGGCATCGCGAAGGGTCATCCCCTGCACATCCGGCACCAATCCCTTGATGACCGGATTCTTTTTCCACACAACGGAATTACCGTTTTTGACGGCTTTGATCCATTCATCTTCGGTCACCGAGTGATTCGAAACGCCAAGCTCGTTGCACAGCATGGTTAGCTCTTCCTGACGGCCTGCCCGGATCGTTGGGAAGACACCGGCTTCCAGCACGGGTTTCTTCTCCATGGCCATATGCAATTGGAGGTCCCGCGAGTAGATGTTGTCGGCGATTCGCTTGAAAACTGGTCCTGCCACGCTGTTGCCATACTGGTAGATGCCGCGCGGATTCTTGATCAGCACGATAGCCGAATACTTTGGTTCATGGGCCGGGAAATAGCCCACAAAACTCGTCGACACTTTCTTGGTGTACCGCCCATTCTCCAGAATCTGGGCGGTTCCTGTTTTGCCGGCTATACGGTAGTGGGCATTCTTCAGGTTGCTGGCCGTACCGCGGTCAACCACCCCCTCCAGGAGGAGGCGAAGTTGGTTGAGTGTGCTCTTTGAACAGATTTTTGAATTGATTACTTCGGTCTCGTACTCTTCGATGGTCTCGTCAGCCTTCATCACGCGCCTGACGATCATCGGTTTTATCATCACGCCGTCATTGGCCACCGCGTTATACAGGGCGAGTGTGTGCATCGGGCTGATTTCAAAGCCGTAACCGTAGGCCATCCACGGCAGCGTGATTCCGCTCCAGTCCTTGTCTTTGGGGCGTGGTATTTTCGGTGTGGACTCACCGGTTATCTGGAGCCCCAGCGGCTTTGAAAGTTTGAGCCTGTCCGCATAATCTACAAACCGCTGTGGCTTGAGGCCAAAGTGCTTGTCGGCCAGTTTGGCCATGGCGATGTTGGAAGAAACTTCAAAAGACTTTTGTACGGTGATCGTCCCGTAGCCGCCTTCATCGTGGTCCCGGACCGTATGCTTATAGAAAGTATACTCACCATTTCCGGTTTCAATCATATCGGTGAGTTTGACCCCCGATTCTTCAAGGAGGGCCATCATGGTGACCAGTTTGTAGGTGGAACCCGGTTCAAAGGATCCTCCAACGGCGTGATTAAACTTCTCGACATAGTCACCCCCGTCGCGGCTCAGGTTTGAGATGGCTTTGATCTCTCCCGTCTTCACTTCCATGACCACCACGGTACCTTCATCGGCATCGTGACTCTTCATGGCGTCATAAAGGGCAGTCTCGGCAACATCCTGAAGATTGATGTCAAGTGTGGTCTCGATGTCGAGGCCATCAATTGCTTTTATGTTGTTGGCATCAAAGACGGGCTTCCATGTGCCGCCAGCAATCTTTTGGAAAAGTGCTTCCCCATCCTGACCGCCCAGCTGCTTTTCAAAGCTGTACTCCAGGCCGGCGCCTTTTCCGTTTTCGTTTACAAACCCGATGGTGCGTCGGCTCAGGTGACTGAATGGCCGGTAGCGGACATCAATTTTTTCAAACAATACACCGCCGCGCAGTCGGCCTTCACGAAAGATTGGCCAGGTCGACATTTCCTTTTTTGTCTGGTAGTTGATTTGTTTCCGATTCAGCACCAGGTATTGCTTGTTCGTTTCACGGGCGTCGCGAATCAGGCGTTTATAATCTGTTGCAGACCGGTCTTTGTAGTACCGGGACAGCAGGAAGGACAATGAATCAATTCCGTTCCTGAAGGTTTCTTCTTTGACAAGTGTGGGATCCATGGCCACCTTGTAGAATGGAAGGGACGTCGCCAGCAGGCTCCCGTTGTCGGAGTAAATATTGCCTCGTGTAGCCTTCACTTTCTTGTAGTCAAAGGAGATATCGTTGCCCATCTTCACCCATTTGTCGCCCTCCACAAACTGGATGTGACCCACTTTGGCTGCCACGCAAATGGCGAAGACCACCACAGCCAGGAAGGCCAGGCGAACGCGGATCAATATGGATTTCTTGATATTCACTCTTCAACAACCACCTTGGTGGGAGGGTTTTTGCTTTCCTTGAGTCCCAGTGACTTCACCTTGCGTGCCACTTCGCTCTGCTTACTGGCAAACATGAGATCAGACTTCAGCGTCGTATAATCGGCACGGAGGTCTTCAACTTCCGATTGAACCTGGTCAATACGGCGCACTGTTTTTTCGGCATGGTGTGTATTGCTGATGTACAACAGCCCGAGGGCCATGAAAAAGAGAATCTTGGGCAGGTACTGAACCGGGAAGCCTTCCTCAAAGTAGTTTTCCAGTTTCAGCCTTCGTTCGATACCGGAGAACAAGGTTGACCCTCCGGACGACGATTTCTCCTTCGGTAGGTTCCCTCTCTCGGGTTCAATTCGAAATTTGTTCTCTGCCATATGCTAATTCCTTTCTCCCTTTCGTCTCTTATTTCCTTCGTACGCCAATTCTCAGTTTAGCACTTCGCGCTCTTGCATTTTGTTCAACTTCCTCCGGTGAAGCCTCGATCGGTTTCCGGTTAACCGGATCGAATGGACGGACCACGTTTCCATAGAAGTCCTTCTCCTGTTCACCGAAGGTTTTTCCGGAGGACAGGTAATTCTTTACCATCCGGTCTTCCAGGCTGTGGTAGCTCAATACCACCAATCGCCCACCATTCACGACAACATCTCCGCTTTGGTGCAAAAAATCTTCAAGGGCCTGCATCTCTTCGTTCACTTCGATGCGAAGCGCTTGAAACACCTGGGCGAAGTATTTGTTTTCCTTTCCCCTCGGGGCGATCTTCCTAAGAGCTTCCTTGAGGTCGTGCGTGGTAACCAGCTTCTGACGGGACCGGGCACTCACTACTTCCCGTGCAGCCGTCCGCGCATTCTTCAATTCACCGTACATCCCGAAAACCTTGTGGAGTCTGTCTTCCGGGTAGGTGTTGACCACGGCGGCCGCGGTGACCTTTCCTCCGGTATCCATTCGCATGTCCAACGGGCCTGTGAACCGGGTGGAAAAGCCGCGTTCGGGGGCGTCGATCTGATGCGAGGAAATACCGAGGTCGGCGAGCATGCCGTTCACCTGGGTGACCTTGTGAAGCTTCAGGTACTGTTTGAGGTACCGGAAGTTTGCCTGACAAAATGTAAAAGAACGATGCGTTATCTTCTCTGCTTCCTTTGCCGCGTCTTCGTCCTGGTCGAAACTGATCAGCTTTCCGCCTTTCAGTTGCTCAAGGATTGCCATGCTGTGCCCGCCACCACCAAAGGTGACATCGACGTAGGTGCCTTCCGGGTCGATGGCGAGTCCCTCGAGGCACTCTTTCAGCATGACAGGTCTGTGGTAGGTCATAGCCGCTAAGCCAGTCCTACTCATTCAGATATTTCCCTGCCAGTTTGGACAATTCACTAGGATCGGTGATTTGGTGCTTCTCGTAGACGGCCGGGTTCCACAGTTCGACCTTGTTGCCCGTCCCTACCAGGGTGGCATCCTTGTCGATCTGGGCATACTGAAGCATGTTCCTGGGAATCAGCAGGCGGCCGTTGTTATCCAACTCCACCGTGACGACCCCCGAAAGGAAGTTCCGCTGCAGTTTGCGGTACTCCTCATGGAACTCATTCAGCCCGGAAATTTTTGAAAAGACCTTCTTGAACTCCACCATAGGATAGAGGATGAGGCACGGCTCAAAGCCCTTGCGGATGACAAGCTCATTACCGCCCTCATGGGGGAGCTGAGCCTTGATCCGCGAAGGCAGTACGAGCCTGCCCTTGGCGTCGAGCTTACACTCAAATTCACTGGTGAAGAAAGTCATGACGTTAGTGGTTGTCCTGAACTCCCGGTCACACTGCTGTTTCCGGGTACTTCATAAGCCAAACTTATGCATTTTCAACCCACTTTCCTCCACTTTTAACCACTTTTTTGGCAATAATCGTTAAAATCAAGTGTTTCCTGAGGGTTTTTGGCCCCGAGACCAGTTATAAACCCAGATTGCACCCGATGGGTAATACACTGAAAATGAGTGTATTAAAAAATCCATTTTTCACCGCGTTGAATCGGTGGGTGATAATGGAGGAAAACTTGGAAAATCTGGGTTAAAGGAGTCTTCCCAGGACCTCAGTAGTGTGCTCTCCCAAGTGAGGAGGAGGTAAAAGTTTGAGGGACTTGTCAACTCCGCGGGCTACAAAACTACGGAGGCCGGTCACACCCTGTTCCTCCATTTTAATCGGATTAGCCAGAGGATCGGCGAGTGCTTCACTTACATTCCTGACCACCCCTCCCGGAATCTTGAGGCGGTTCATTTCCAGGACAAGGTCATGGCTATTCCTTAACGCAATCGCCTCCCCCAACATCTTGTTAAGCGATAAGCGACGCTTGACCCGGTCCAGGTTTGTCCGGTAGAGACCCCAACGCTCCTCAGCAGGGTTTTGACCAAGCAGTTGAACAAAAGCATCAAACTGCTTGTCATTCCCGACAGCAAGCAGCAACAACTTGCCATCCCCGGTCACAAACGTATCGCCATAGGGAGCTATGTTTGGGTGGGCCGAGCCCTTTCGTCCGGGTACCTTGCCCGCGACCAGCCAATTGGTTGCCTGATTAGCCAATGAAGAAAGTGCCGTTTCCAGGAGCGAAACTTCCACGAGGCTTCCTTCTCCGGTGCGCTCCCGTTTAAGCAGGGCCAGTAAAAGACCTTCCTTTAGTTGATGGGCGGCCAGTAAGTCAACCAACGCAACAGGCATTTTTACGGGCGGACCTTCTGCTTCTCCATTCATATCCATAAAGCCCGCTTCTGCCTGAATCACTGCGTCATACCCTACCCGATCATCGGACGATCCATAGCCTGTGATCAGTCCATAGATCAAGTCTGGCTTGTATTTCTTTAGCTGGCTGTACGATACTCCCAACTTCTCCGCGTCACCCGGCTTGTAACTGGCAATCACAATATCCGACAAGGCAGTCAGCCGCATTACTTTCTCCCTGTCGGAATCGAGGTTGAGATTAAGCAGTACTGACTTCTTTCCCCAATTGCACGAACAGAAATAGGCCGATCGATCATCGGTCTTCTCCCCTTCTATCCGCCAACTTCGGGTCACATCACCTCCTGAATTCGGATTTTCAATCTTGATCACTTCAGCGCCCAATTCCGCAAAGAACTGACCCACACTGGGTCCTGCGAGGACAGAGGCCAGTTCAAGGACGTTTAGCTTCGAGAACATCCCAAAAAAATCTGTTGCAACTTACTCACAATGTAAAGCATTCACGGGGTTCGCCTGCGCCACACGCCAGGCAGGGTAGAATATCGCCAGGCAGGCAATCAATACCGCCGCGGCACCGGTGACGACAAAGATCCAGAATGAAATCGTTGTCTGATAAGCAAAAGTCATCAGCCAATTCTTCATGAAGTAATATGCGATTGGCCAGGCAATCAAGTTCGAAAGCAACACCATCACCAGAAAATTTCCAGAGAGCAGCCTGATGATTTGAGGCACTGAACCTCCCAAAACCTTTCGAATGCCAATTTCTTTTGTTCTGCGTACCGTCATGAACGCGGTAAGACCAAACAGTCCAAGACCCCCAATAAAGATGGAGAGTGCTGAAAACAATGAAAATAGTTTCTGGAAAATTCTCTCAGCCTTATAATGCTCCTTCAGATTATCTTCCATGAATTCAAAATTGAATGATCGCTCCGGCGCAATCTTTCCCCATGTGGTGGCCACGTTGCCTAATGCCTTCTCTGTATCGCCAGTGATCCTGATCTCCATCCAATCCAGGCTTTCTGTGGTTTCTGAGGCGAGCGTAAAAACAGTTGGCACTATCGCAGTATGCAGAGAGGCAAAATGAAAGTCCTTTACCACTCCAACAATAGTCCCGTTCTTTTCAAACCATTTGGAACCCGTGAACGTAAACCCAAAAAGTCTTTTTCCTACCGGCTCTCGCATGCTGAGGAACTTAGCGGCCGATTCATTGATAATATACGCTTCCTTCAAGTCGGATTTCACATCTCTCGAAAAAGACCGGCCAGCGACCATTCGGGCGCCCATCGTTTCAAAGAAGTCATAGGACACGGTGACGGAAGGAATCCCAACATCTTCTTTCTTCCAATCAAGAACATAAGGTCGCGAGGTAGTGACCGGTTGAGTAACCTTATTGTTAGAACCGGTAACTGACACTACATCTGCATGTCGAAGCAGTTCGGTTTTCAGGATGTCAAACCGAGAGGAAATCTCCGTAGTCTGCAACGGTACGATAACAAGCCGTTCGGGATAGACGCCCAGATCCTTTGTCCGCAGGTAATTCATTTGGTCGACAACGATCAGGGTGCTGGCAATCAGGGCGGCGGATATGGCGAACTGGAATACAATCAGTCCGTTCCTGAGGTACTGACTTCCGTTGTTGTATTCCAGCCTCTTGGACAATAGACTGATGGGTTTTGCTCGAATCAACAGTATGGCCGGCAGAATTCCCGCCAATAAGGAGATGATCAACGCAGCAACAAAGAGCCCAAGTGCCACAGGCCCATCCACGAATGGGTTAAACTCCAGTGATTTGCCGCTTAATTGGGTGAATACCGGCATGGCTAACGCCGTTCCAAATCCAGCAATCACCGTGCTGAAGGAAACGACGATGAGGCTCTCTGTCAGGAATTGTCCCAGTTG
>JAYRNL010000033.1:0-3674 GCA_041912235.1 Cyclobacteriaceae bacterium | reverse complement strand
GGTGAGGAAGGTCACCGTCCCTCCCACCAGCAACAAATCCATCCAGGAGACTCCCAACTCCACTTCGAAGAAGAATCGGCACAGCGCCCATCCACCGACGAGCGAAAGTATCATTCCCGTCAGCGCTGAGAACAGGCCCAGGTAGGAATACTCGATCAACGTGATCTGCGTGATCTGGCGGGACCTTGCGCCGATCGTGCGCAGCAACACGTTCTCCCGGATGCGCACAAACTTGCTGTTAACCACCGCGCCGGCCAGGACGATCAAACCCGTGACAATGCTGAAGAGTGCCAGAAAGCGGATGACCAGTCCAACCTTGGTAAACAGGGATTCGACCGTACTGAGGATCAACCGCAAATCGATCAACGACACATTCGGAAATTCCATCACGAGCCGTTGCTGGAATCGGTTGGCGATGGCAGGGTCGTTGACGCGCGTGGCTGCCACCCAGATCTGCGGGGCTTGTTCCAGCACCCCGGAGGGGAATACAAAAATGAAATTGGGCGGATCCTTTGGCCATTCCACCTTGCGTATCCCCGCCAGGTGCACCATCATGGGCACACCTTGAATATCAAAAACCAGCGAATCTCCGATATCGACGTTCAGCGTCTCCTGCATTCCTTCGGAGATCGTCACCCACACCGAATCCCTGGCTCCGCGCTTGTACTCATGGAGCGTGCCCTTGAGCATTTCTTCGGAACGGTGCAGGCTGTCGCGGTAGGTTACCCGGTATTCTCTGCTCAGGGCCCATTCGGGGATGTGCACGGAAGTGTCGCGCAACAGGACTTCAACGGGACGGCCCTTCACCTCACGCAACCGGCAGGTAATGATGGGCACGACCTGATTCAATGGCAGCTGATGTTCCCTGATCAGGTCAACCACCCCCTGCTTCTGCGTGGGCTGAATGTCAAAAAGAATGGTGTTCGAATCATTCTGAGCTCCGGTGAACTCCACCTGACCGAGCAGGCTGTGCTGCACAATGTTAAGCGTGGCGATGATAAAGCCGCCCAGACCAATGGTCACCATCAACACTTGGGTTTGGTTATTTGGCCGAAAAAGGTTCGACAGCGCGTGCCTGAATTCAAAGGACGATGACTTCGGGAAAAAGCGCCGCACGCCACGGAGCAGGACCCACGCCACAAGGGCCAGGCTTCCCAGGGCGACCGCCAGACCTCCGGCAAAACCTACACCCACGCGCCAGCTTCCCGATTGATACGTCGCCGCCACAATCGGGAATAAGACGATAAGGAGGATTGCCGTCCACCTCAACCTCGAGAATCGTTTGAGCGGCACAGAATCTGATCGTAAAACGGTGAGCGGTGGCACGAACCGGACGGCCACGAGGGGAAGAATGGTGAACAAGACCGAGACCACCGCGCCCAGGATCAGTCCCTGTGTGATGGCGGCCCAGGAAATCGTGAATGAAATATCCAGTGGGATAAAGCTCCTGAACACCACCGGGATAACCCGTTGAATGACAGCCCCCAGTGCGGCACCCACCATGCTTCCCAGCATGCCAAGTATGAACACCTGGATGAAATAAATATTGAACGCCTGCCAACCTGAAGAACCCAGGCAACGGAGCATGGCTACCTCATCGCGTTTCTCCCGCGCATAGATGTGTACTGAACTGGCAACGCCGATGCAACCGAGGATAAGGGCGACAAAGGCAAGCAACGAGAAAAATTGATACACGGATTGGAGGCCACGGCCCAGTCCGCGCTTTCTGCCCTCCACCGTTTCAATGGAGTAGCCCAGTTTTTTTACCAACGGCCGGATTTTCGTTGTGAGTTCCTCGGTTTCCTTTTCGCTGCTGGTCTTTACAAAGAGGCTATACCCTATTCTGCTGCCGAATTGGACCAGCCCGGTAGAATCCAACCCTTCCATGGAGATATACACCGAGGGGGCCAGTGTTGAGGTAAGTACGCCGCCGCCGGGAATCTTGTTCACCACGCCCGCCACCTTGAACATCTTGTTCCCGATCTTTAACGAGTCCTCCGAGCTGATCTCGTACTGCCGGGCCAGCGACTCATCCAGCATCACAAACCTTCCCAACGGCAGCTTCCTGACTGCGTCGGCAGGTTGAGTCTCCAGGGTGCCGTAAAAAGGAAAATCGCCATGCAACGCCGTGACCTTTACCAGCCGCGACTGTCCTGTATTCATAAACATCACCATGGATGCCATCTCGGCGTCGCCGGCGAGACCTACTTTGGCCGAGTCGAGCGCGGCGATGATCGACTTGTCAAAGCGCTTGTTGCTGTTTAGCACCAGGTCCGCTCCAAGAAGTTCTTTGGCGTTGCGATCAAGTGTTTCTTGCAGCGAAAAATTGAGTGAGCCGATGGAGACCACCGCGGCAATGCCCGTAATTAATGAGGCGACGAGAAGGAACAACCGTCCCCAATGATGACGCGCATCCCTCCAGGCCATGACCCAAAGCCACCGGTCGCGCCAAAAAGGTTTCGCCTTCCGCTTCAGCGAAATGATGTATTCGATCATACGGCGGTCAGTCGATTGTCGCGGATGACATGACCGCCCTTCATTTCAAGAATGCGATCAGCCTTGCGGGCCAGTTCAGGATTATGTGTGATGAGCACGAGGGTTGTGCGCGATTCTCCATTGATTCCAAAGAGCAGGTCGACCACCTGCGCCGCGTTTTCTTCATCGAGATTCCCCGTAGGTTCATCAGCGAACAGGATCTTCGGCTCGGTAATAAAGGCCCGGGCGATAGCTACCCGCTGCTGTTCGCCGCCGGAAAGTTGGGTTGGGTAGTGATGAAGACGCTCACCGAGTCCGACCCGGTCCAGCAGCGCCTTGGCTTTCCCTTCCACGTGCCGCTCGCCCCGGAGCTCCAGCGGAACCATCACGTTCTCCAGCGCGGTGAGTGTGGACAGCAATTGAAAGTTCTGGAAGACGAAACCGGTATATTGATTTCGGAGGTAGGCTCGGTCGTCCTCATTCATGGCGTTGAGCTTGAAGCCCATCAGGGAGACGGTGCCGGAGGTAGGCACGTCCAACCCTGCACAAAGTCCCAGCAACGTCGTTTTTCCGCTTCCTGAAGGCCCCATAATGGCCAGGCGCGATCCTTGCTCTGCCTCGAACGACACCTGGTCAAGCACGACAAGCTCGTGATCTCCGGAGCGATATGACTTGGTCAGGTTTTCGGCGGCTAGAACAATCTCGGGCATAGGTGGAACAGTGGTGGGTGAAAATCGTTAATTGCGTAAAGTTGTTTTCAACGTAAACGGATAGTCTATGGTCGGTAAGTTAGCGGTCTTTATTGTAGTGACCATGCTTTTTTCCGCGCCTTCCCCGAGGGTGATACTCTTCTTTGGCGACAGCCTGACGGCAGGCTATGGCATTAATCCGGAAGATGCATTTCCTGCCCTGGTCGAAAAGCGGTTGAACGATGACGGGATCGCCGTGCGCGTCATCAATGCCGGCCTTAGCGGTGAAACTTCCGCCGGCGGACTTAGCCGCATCGACTGGATCCTTCGTCAGCCGATTGACATGTTCGTACTTGAGCTGGGGGCCAATGACGGGCTCCGTGGTCTGCCGATTACAGAAACCCGGAAGAACCTGCAGACGATCATCGACAAGGTGAAAGCCAAATATCCCGCCTGCAAAGTTGTTGTCGCCGGCATGATGGTGCCACCCAACATGGGGAAAGAGTACTC
>JAYRNL010000032.1:0-2603 GCA_041912235.1 Cyclobacteriaceae bacterium | reverse complement strand
GGCACTTCTTATCGGCGTTTTCCGTTACCGAGCAGGTATTGATGATGAAGATATCCGGCGTATCCGTGAAATCGACCTTCTGATAGCCCTTCTCCTCGAACTTCCTTGAAATGGTCGAGGTCTCGGAGTAGTTCAGCTTGCAGCCCAGCGTGTAAAAGGCGACTTTCTTCATGAATGGGGATGCAAAGATACCGTGCCACGAGGTAAGCGTCAAAACCAAAATTCGTTTACCTGGCGAGTTTGCCTGGGGGAAGGGGTGGGTAACCACCGCGGAGGCGCAGCGGCGCGAAGAGCGCGGAGATTGTCAGGATTTCCTGCAAGCAAGAAATTGAGGAAGACGATTCACCGGTTGATCTTGCGCCTATGAAGACACGAGAAGAACTCAACCACCTATCAGGACAAATCCTGGATTCAGCCATCAAGGTTCATCGCGCTATGGGGCCAGGGCTACTGGAAGCCGTATACCATCACTGCATGCTGAGTGAACTTCGGTCAAGGGACATAGCTGTGGATACGCTGGTTACCGTTCCCTTATATTACAATGGCAATCTTTTGGACAAGGAATACATCATTGATCTACTCGTTGAAGAGGAAATAATTCTCGAGCTCAAGTCCATCGAAGGCATCCTCCCTGTTCATGAAGCTCAGCTCATCAGTTACCTTCGGCTTGCTGACAGAAGGCTGGGATTCCTGATCAACTTCAATGTTCCATTACTAAAAAATGGCTTTCGCCGTTTTGTCAACAAGCTGTAGTTCCTCTGCGAACTTTGCGCCCTGGCGCCTCCGCGGTGGTCACTCGCTCTTGCTACGAAGCCAGCACCCCGTCTTTCATCTCCAGCTTCCTGTCCGCCATGTTCGCAAAGTCTTCGTTATGCGTGACGATGATGAACGTCTGTCCCATTTTATCGCGGAGGTTAAAAAAAAGTTCATGCAGGTCCCTCGCGTTCTTTGAATCGAGGTTGCCGCTGGGTTCGTCGGCGAGGATGATGTCGGGGGCATTCATGAGCGCCCGGGCGCAGGCAGTGCGCTGCTGCTCGCCACCCGAGAGTTCCGAGGGCTTGTGCTCCATCCGGTCTTGCAATCCGAGTTCAACAAGGAGTTTCGTGGCGCGGTCCTTCACCTCGCTGTCAAACTTGCCGGCGAGGAAGCCCGGGATCATCACGTTCTCCAGCGCAGAAAATTCCGGCAGGAGGTTGTGGAACTGGAAGACAAAACCGATGTGCCGGTTGCGGAAATTGGCCAGGACGTTGGCGGTTTGATGGAAGACATTGACACCGTTGATCATGACGGTGCCGCGGTCAGGTATATCGAGCGTGCCCAGCAGGTGGAGCAGCGTGCTCTTGCCTGCACCGGAAGCGCCGACGATGGAGACGATCTCCCCTTTCTTCACCGTCAGGTCGACACCTTTCAGCACCTTGAGGGCGCCGTAGGATTTTTCAAGGCCGTGGGCTTCCAGCATGATCGCAATTTCTTGAAAAGAATCGCTAAAAAAAGTAGATTGCCCGATAAACTTACCCATTTATGAACATCCACGAGTATCAGGCCAAGGACATACTGAAGAAGTACGGCGTAGCCGTTCAAGGCGGCATTGTGGCCGACACGCCCGATCGCGCGGTATCCGCTGCCAAGGAACTGCATGCTGAGACAGGCACCAAGTGGTTTGTGGTCAAGTCCCAGATTCACGCGGGTGGCCGGGGTAAGGGCACCATCAAAGAGACAGGTTCCAAGGGTGTCGTGCTGGCCAAAAGCATGGATGAAGTATTCGAGAAATCGAAAGCCATCCTTGGCGGGACGCTGGTGACCCATCAAACTGGTCCCTCCGGCAAGAAAGTGAACAAGGTGTTGATTGCCGAGGATGTTTACTATCCCGGAGAATCACAGCCGAAGGAATACTACATGAGCATACTGCTCGACCGTTCCAAGAGCAAACCGGTGATCATGGCATCGACAGAGGGAGGAATGAACATTGAAGATGTTGCGGCAGCCACCCCGGAGAAGATTATCAAAGAATGGATAGATCCCGCCATCGGCTTGCAACCGTTCCAGGCCCGGAAGGTCGCTTTCGCCCTGGGACTGGAAGGCAATGCCTTCAAGGAGATGGTGAAGTTTGTCAACGCCCTCTACAGCGCCTACATGGCGGTTGACGCTTCGATGTTCGAAATCAATCCCGTGTTAAAAACTTCCGATAACAAGATCCTGGCCGTTGACGGTAAGGTGAATCTGGACGACAACGCCTTGTACCGCCATAAGGAGCTTGCCGAGTTGCGGGACATCACGGAAGAAGATCCGCTGGAGGTGGAGGCCGGAAAGTCGGGATTAAACTACGTGAAACTGGATGGCAATGTGGGTTGCATGGTCAACGGCGCAGGCCTTGCCATGGCTACCATGGACATTATCAAGCTTTCAGGCGGCGAACCGGCCAACTTCCTGGATGTGGGTGGTGGCGCCAATGCCGAGACGGTGGAGGCTGGTTTCCGGATCATCCTTCAGGACCCCAATGTGAAGGCCATCCTGATCAATATTTTTGGCGGGATTGTCCGCTGCGACCGGGTAGCCAGCGGGGTGGTAGAGGCCTATAAGAAGGTCGGAAACATCCCGGTGCC
>JAYRNL010000031.1:0-7231 GCA_041912235.1 Cyclobacteriaceae bacterium | reverse complement strand
TTTCCAAACCGACTTTTCAACGGCCAGCGGCTCGATGAAGATCTCCGTCAGGTGAATGAAGTCAACATCAACATTGTGGTGATGTTCGCCTTCATGGGACTGGTAACGCTCGTCCTGTCAGCCACAGGGTTGTATACCCTCGTGTCCCTGAACATCATCAAGCGGACCAAAGAAATTGGCGTCCGAAAAGTGCTTGGCGCATCCGTTGCTCACATCGGACGAATGGTCAACACGGAATTCATGATCATTCTCGGGCTGGCCTCGGTCCTCGGTTCCTGGGCAGGATTTGTTCAGTCCGACATGATTATGGGCAGCATCTGGCGCTACTACCAGGGGCCAAATCTTGTGACCTTCTTCATCTCCGCGGGACTTCTCATCATCATCTCCCTGCTGTCCATTGGCTTTAAGGTCTACCAGGCAGCCACGATGAACCCGGTGGATTCCCTGAAGGTTGAATAAATCCTCGTTGCGAAGTATCCCGGAGTGAATCGCTATTCGCCCATCAATACGAATGCACCCCAATAATAGGGCTGCGGGTAACGGGCTCTGACAGTCTTCTGGGCCGAAAGCAAGGCTTGCGACTTGTCACCATGGCGGAGGTACTCCTCGTAAAAACTTGTCATCAGCAAGCGTGTCGTTAGGTCGTCAACTTTCCAAAGGCTGATCAGGACTGCGCGGGCACCTGCCTGTTGGAAGGCACGCTGAAGTCCATAAACACCTTCTCCATTCTGAATTTCGCCCAGTCCCGTCTCGCAAGCAGACAATACCACGAGGTCCGTGCCATCAAGGAAGAGGTTCATGGCTTCGTAGGCTGTCAGGATGCCGTCTTCCTCTCCATCCGGAATACGGTATCCCCGGATGGCCGGTTCGCAATCGGCCAGCAGCAGTCCGGAACGAAGCAAGGGGTTGGCTGCACCACGACCCTGCCCGCCTTCGCCGGGGAGGAAGAAACCATGCGTGGCGATATGGAGGATTCTCGGGTCACGGGAAGTCTTGATTTGCTGTTCACTGGCGCGGGAACCCGTGTGTAATTCATCGGCCACCCGGTTCCTTTCCATCAGTTGGTGGATCGACTCCACTTCTTCGCGCGTCCCGGGCAACACGGGAACGGCCCCCGTTCGCGTGTCGAGGTAACGCGACCACTCACCGGCGTGAACTGACCCCGCAAAGGACATCTCACTCCCGGTTGTTCCCTCGCCTGTATACTTTGGGAAGCCATACAAACCTACTTTGCCTGAACTCTTTGCCGGGGTTGATTTCACCAGGTCACGTGTACTGCCTACGACATGGATCAACACCTCATCGCCCAGGTAGCGGCCTGACGAGGGATTGACCAGCGTTCCTAAATTGATCTGGTGGTACACGCCGTCGGCGGAGAAATAAATCTTTCGCATTCCCCGGAGGGCGGGGGCCATCGGCTTCCAGAAGGCTTCATAAGAGGTCCTGTCGTCAACCTGGTTTAACACACTGTTGCGGTAGAAGCTCATGGCCTTACCCTCGAGAGCTTTCGGCGAATTCAGCATAACGAGTTCAGGTCCCGATTTGCCGTCTGCCTTGATGATCAACGCCGCATACAGTGTGTCCTTTGACGTTTGCAAACGAATCACTTCAACAGCAGCTTCCTTCTTGCCTAACTTCTCTTTCACGTTCTGCCACGTTACCCGAGGCTCATCGGCCACTACGTAGATACCTAACGAAGAAGCTTTGGTGTTCAGGTCCTTCTCCAGCTGATTAGCCTGTTCTTCCAATAACCTGATGTTGATGTTCTTCTTTTCCCGATCTGCCACGGACATCCGGTAGATCTTTGCCAGGTAATTCCTCATGGCCAGTGACTGCTCCATTTGACTAACCAGCGCGGTGTCCCTGCTTTCAAGCACCTTCTGACGGGTCTTCAGCGTTCCCCGGAAAATCAACCCTTTGGTGATCAGGCGGAGGTTATACAGGTCGCCGCTGATCGCGGGCTTGGCCGGGTAATAGCGAACGGCGAAAGCACCAAACCCGTTGAATGTATTTTTAATGGATTGATAATACAATTGCTGTTCATGCTCTGACAACGAGCTGAAGTTCCTTCCAATCTGTCTCAATTGAAAGGCGATTACTTCGTTGAAAAGGGGTTCTGCCAATTCATACGATTGCCGGGTCACATAGAGATTGGCGAGGTTATTGGTGGCATTGGCATAGTCAGGGTGTTCCGTTCCCAGCGCATGAGCATAATTTGCTCTCGCTTCCTTCAGGAGGGGCTCTGCCTCATCCAGCTTGCCCATCATGACATGAAGCATGCCCATGTTATTACGATTTCGGCCATACGAGGCGTCGTCCTTTCCAAAGCGTAATAGTATAATCCTCAACGATTCTTCATAGAGCGGCTTCGCTTTTGCAAATTGTCCCATATCCTGGTAGAGGAGCCCGAGGTTGTTGACTGTCGCTCCATAGGAAGGATGATCCAAGCCATAAATGTTTTTTCGTACGCGCAGGGCGGTGAGATAAAGCGATTCCGATTTGGCAAAGTTTCGTTGTGAGCGGTAGAACCCCGCCAGGTCATTGCACACTTGCGCGTAGTCGGAATGCTCCTCGCCGAGGGCTTTGGCAAAGACCGTCAATCCCTCGAGGTAGAATTCTTCCGCTTTCACGTTGTTCCCAAGCGCCCGATACAAGCCGCCGAGCAGCGAACAGGAATTTCCGTACTCCACGTTCTCATTTCCTACAGCCTTCAGGTACACCTTCCTCCCAATAAGCATATAGTTCTCTGCCCTGGCATATTGCCCGACATCCTGGTACAGCAGCCCGACGTTCATGCACGACTGGGCATACAGCGGATGATCTTCACCAAGTACCTTCTTGCGGATTTCGAGTGCCTTGAGATACAGCGGCTCCGACTTATAGAATTCCTCCTGTTCGCGATACAGATCACCCAGGTTATTACAATTGGTGGCGTAGGCCGGGTCCTCCTTTCCTTTCAGCCTTTCCGTGATTTCCAGCGCTTCCTTGTAGTACGTTTCAGCTTGCGCGTAGTCACCGATCTGCTGAAACAAGATTCCCAGGTTGTTGCTGGAGGTGGCATATTCGTCCGATTCCTTCCCGATGAGCGCTATCCATATTTCGCGCGCCTTCCGGTACATCATTTCCGTTTTTCGGTAATCGCCGAGGACAAAATAAAGTCCGGCGAGGTTGTTGGTGACCAACGCGAACTCCATGCTGTTTTCCCCGGGGTTTTTTGTGAAAACTCCCGCAGCCTCCAGGTACAAGGCTTCGGCCTTGTCGAAGTGCCCTTGGGCATTGTACACATCCGCCAGGTTCACACACGTGGTGGCATAATCCGGATGTTCCTTGCCTATAACCCGTTCGCGAATAGATTTGGACTCCAGAAACAACTTCTCTGCCGTATCATAAGATCCCAGCATCGAATGGATGAAAGCGAGGTTGTCGCAGGCCGTGGCGTAGGAAGCGTGGTTCTTGCCGAACGTCTTCTCAGCCAGGGCAAGTCCCCGCACAAAACAATCCTTGGCCTTCTGGTAGTCGCTCTGGTAAAAGAATTCTTCGCCCTCCTTGTTAAGCTTCTCCCAAGCTTCCGGTTGGGCCGCAAGCTGACCGGGCAGACAGCCCAGGGCTGACAGCAGGGATAACCACAAAACGCGTCTGACGAATTTTAATGCCATCGCGTGCACAAATGATTACCTAAAGTAGGAAATTAGTCGGACGCCCATCAGCGTATTCCCTTGCATTTTCCTCGGGTTTGAAATTTCTAATGCCATGAGACCGGAATCCAACCTCGACGTTCTTCTCAAAACAATGAAACCTCGGCTGAATGAAGGCGCCTATGTTTTTTGCACAAGAAAGGACCTGACCGACATCAACCTGGCTGAAGTCCTCTTCTTCTTCAGGGAGCAGGAAGGTATTACAATTGTCGTAACCAAAGAGTTGGCGGACCGGTCTGGATTTGCCTATTCCTTTGTTGCATCGTGGATAACACTGACCGTACACTCAGCGTTGGATGCGGTCGGCTTTACGGCGGCCATTTCCGAAGCCCTCACCACGCACAACATCAGCTGCAACGTAGTGGCGGCCTTTCATCATGATCATCTTTTCGTACCTGAATCAGACTCCTCGAAAGCCATGAAGGTTCTTACCGAACTTTCCGGCTTGCAGGCCAATTAACAACTGACTAACATTGATACGACTTCAAAGACGTTAGCTATGAGCAATACTGTTGAACCCGCCAGGATTTTCCATGCTGCCTCCCTGGTCGAATATGCCGAAGGGGCCGTGGTCAGCCGGATGATCGTGAAGAAGCCTGCCGGCAATGTTACCCTGTTTGCTTTCGACCAGGGTGAAGGGCTTGCAGAACACAGTTCGCCCCACGAGGCACTTGTCCAAATTCTCGACGGCACGGCTGAAATCACCATCGGAGGTCAGCGGAACGTCGTGCCAAAAGATCAATGCATACTGTTGCCGGCAAATGTTCCTCATTCCTTAAAGGCCAGTGACCGTTTCAAGATGATGCTGACGATGATCCGAAATTGAAAAAAATACCAACCATGAAAACAAAGAAGTCATTGACTCCCGCCCAGCGCGACTCGCTTCTCAAAACGTTGAAAGCCCGGTTTGAAAAGAACATGAGCCGGCACAAGGGCCTCGACTGGAGTAAAGTCCAGGCTGCGATAGCATCCAACCCGGAAAAAGCCTGGTCGCTGAATGAAATGGAAAAGACGGGTGGTGAACCGGATGTGACGGGGTTCGATGCCAAATCACGTCAATTCATTTTCACCGATTGTTCCCCGGAAAGCCCGGCCGGCCGCCGCTCTTTTTGTTACGATACTGCCGCGTTGAAGTCGCGCAAGGAATTTAAACCCAAGAACAGCGCCGAAGCGAATGCCGCAGAAATCGGCATTGACCTGTTGACCGAAGAGCAATATCGCGAGCTCCAGAAGCTGGGTCCTTTCGACCAAAAGACGTCAAGCTGGCTGAAGACTCCGGCTTCGATCCGCAAGCTGGGCGGCGCCATTTTCGGCGACTACCGCTACGGAACGGTATTCATTTACCACAACGGCGCCGAATCCTACTACGCAGCCCGGGGCTTCCGCGGAGAACTTCGGGTATAATACGACAACCATGAAAAGATCTTTCCAGCTCCTCCTCCTTCTTGCCTTTGGCCTCAATGGTTATGCTCAGTCCTCCGTCAGTCCGCCAGCGTGGATACTCCAGGGTAACATTTATGAGGTGAACGTCCGGCAGTTTACTGAGGAGGGCACGTTCAAGGCTTTTGCCAAACACCTCGACCGGCTGAAAGAAATGGGCGTCCAGACCATCTGGTTCATGCCCATCAACCCGATCAGCAAGGCCGACAGGAAAGGATCGCTGGGCAGCTACTACGCTGTATCCGATTACACCACCATAAATCCTGAATTTGGGACCCTGGATGATTTCAGGCAGGTGGTGGAGTCCATCCACCAAAAAGGAATGAAAGTGATCATCGACTGGGTTCCCAATCACACCGGTGCCGACAACCGCTGGCTTGTGGAGCAGCCGGATTTCTTTGTGAAAGACAACATGGGCAAAGCGGCCATTGCTGTGGATTGGGCTGACACACGGCAACTGAATTACAAGAACTTGGTCATGCAGGACAGCATGATTGCCGCCATGAAATACTGGGTCTCCCGAACGGACATCGATGGATTCCGGTGCGATGTCGCCTGGAACGTTCCTGGTTCCTTCTGGAAAAGATGCATCCCCCAGCTGAAGAGCATGAAGAACCTGTTCATGCTGGCTGAAGGGGATAGCTCCTACCTGCCAGCGAGCGGCTTTGACGCTGTATATCCCTGGCACATGTTCAAGATGATGGAGAAGATAGCCAAGGGGGAACAACCGGCCGCTGGCCTGGATAGTATGAGGCGCGAAAATAACATGCGTTACCCTCCGGGCACCATTCAAATGTACTTTACCAGCAATCACGACGAGAACAGCTGGAACAAGGCCGACTACGGAACCTTCCCCGGCCCGGTGCATGAGCCCTTTGCTGTCTTTACCCAAACGATGGTGAACAGTGTTCCCCTGATCTATGGCGGCCAGGAAGAGCCGGTGCTCAGGCCGTTGAAGTTCTTCGACAAAGATCCGATGACGTTTGACAAGCTCCAGCGTGCTTCTTTCTACAAAACGCTGCTGACGCTTCGAAAGCGGAATGCTGCGCTCGCGGCCGATGCGGCATTTCGAAGAATTGAAGCAGGTAATCCGCAGGACGTATATTCCTTCGTCAGGGAAAAAGGAGATCAACGTGTACTTGTCCTTCTCAACTTCTCTGCCATTCCTCAAAACATAACGATTAAAGACCGGGCATTGGCAGGCTCTGCCCTCAATGTGTTCAAAGGAACCAAAGAAACCTTAAGCAGCAAACCCCTGACCTTGCCGCCGTGGGGTTACGCCGTGTATGAGTTGATCTCACAACGCAGGGAAAAATAGGTCCAAAAGCTCCAGCCACCCCCTATTGACTATTGAAAATTCTGCATTAACTTTGAAACACAAAGTACTTTTATAGCGTACAATTCATCCGTCAACCATTCCTCACCATGGGCAACCTATCCGTTCTGGACATCTTCAGCTGGCTTTTCGGAGCCCTGCTGATCGCCATAGGCTTCGTGAATACGTTCTGGGGCAACGATCCCTTTTTTGGGGTATTTATTCTGCTGGCCTCCCAGGTCTACTATCCGTGGGTCCCCAACCTGGTCAAGGCAATAACCGGCATCACCATCTCCCGGATCGCCAAGATCGGCCTGGGTCTTTTTGTCCTTTGGGCAGCACTCGGCGTCGGCGAACTCTTCGACAAGGTGGATATGATGTTGGCTGACCTCCGGGGATAGTGCAATCCGAGCGAAGCGAGTGTCCTAACCTCGACTCGCATCCAACTCCCTCACTTGCTCCCGGTTTGCGGCAGGCATGATCAAATCTTTCAACAGGCCATCGAGTCTTAGTAGACGGCTAAGTTTATAGAATGGGATAACCAGGTGAAGCCATGCGTATGACCGGAAACGCAGCAACTTCCTCACCCGCTCCGGAACCACGAGGTTCTGTCCCTCACGCAACAGTGCGTAGCGAATGGTTCCGAGGTGCTTGCGGTACTGCCTGAATAAATCAACCGTGTAGTCACTCACTTGAAGGTCCGAAGCCAGGTGGGCCTCCCTCGCCGGCAACCACGACTTGTAGGTCGAAGGCAACTCCTTCAAACCCATTCCTATGCCCA
>JAYRNL010000030.1:0-11050 GCA_041912235.1 Cyclobacteriaceae bacterium | reverse complement strand
TCCCTTGATAAGGGTTTTGCAGCCTTGACCTTCGGCATAACCGCCACGGACGACAAAGCGGTGACGGCGGTGACCTTTAACCATCGGAAGATTTCCGTCAAGGACTTTACTCCGGCGGCTACGGCGTTCAATGCAGCCAGTACCAAGTGGGAGTTGCAGGTGACCAATTCGTTTGCCGACGACATGGGCTTCGAATACTATATTGAGGCAACCGATGCCGCCGGAAACATCGCTCGTTCACCGGTTGATCCTACCCAATATTACCGAAGTCTCACGGAGTTTGCATCCACAAACCCGACCATTGCGGTACCCGGCGGAGGTACGGCCCAGAGTTGGAAAATTATCGCAATACCTTTCACCGTGGCCACTACGCAGATATCCCAGATCTTTGGCGACCTGGGTACGGCCGGATCGACCACATGGCGAATGCTGCGCTACCAGCACTCACCGCAGAAATGGCTGGAGTACCCGACGAACTTCAACACGATCGAACGTGGTCAGGGCTATTTCATCAACGCGATGGAGGCAAAAACCATCACGCTTGCCGACCCCAGCGCGCCGACAAACACCCGGGACAACCTCTTCACCATCAACCTGTCGCCGGGATGGAATCTCATCGGCAACCCCTACACGGTCGCTGTGAACTGGGACGATGTGATTGCCTATAATAATGTGTCGACCAAAGTCCTAAAGCTCACCCTGTTTACCAACGGCAGTTATACGGAGAACCCTGAATTGCTGGCCGGAATTGGAGGGTTTGTGTTTGCCAATGAAGCGATCACGTCGTTGAAGATTCCCTTCAAAGGTCAGACGTCTGGCGGTCGCGTGGCAGCCAATGCGGAGTACGGTGACCTGAGTTCGGGAACCTGGCTGACTAAACTGAAACTCACCCAAGGAGACGTGACGACCGATCTCGCCGGTGTGGGCATGTCACCGGAAGCATCAAATTCTTTCGATGGACAGGACGGGATGAACCCGCCGCGGTTCATCAATTATGCCGAGGTGAACTTCAATCACCCGGAACACTTTGCCCACGCGTTCGCACGGGATGTGGTAACAACGCAGCGGGAGTATACCTGGTCGTTCAACGTGGAGTCGAATCAAGATGGCTTGGCGACACTGAAGTGGGACAACGATGCGTTTGGTGACAATGCCAAGGACCTGTTCCTCTTCGATGTAGCCCTGCAACGACCGGTGAACATGCGGGAAAACAGCAGTTATACGTTTGATCCGAAACAGTCTTCGGATTTCAAGGTGTTTTTTGGAGAAGACCTTGAGAAGAAAGTGAAGCCTAACCGCGTGGTGCTGGGTACGGCATTCCCGAATCCCACGGCCTCCACCGCAAGCATCCCGTTCACGCTGCCAGACAGCAACAAGCCCTACCAGGTGTTACTCGATGTATTCGATATGATGGGACGGAAAGTAGGCACGGTTGTTCAGGGTGAATACCCTTCAGGCTTCTACCAGGCAGAATGGACTGCGCCTGAAACGCTGACCAACGGCGTGTACCTCTATCGATTGTCGGTGACCAACGGGTCGACTACCGACGTATTGGGCGATAAATTGATATTGAAGAAATAACGAAAACCAATACCCGGAGCAATCCGGGTCAACCTTACACCCCATGAAAACAAAAACTCAATTGTTCTTCGCCGCACTCATGACGCTGGTCACGGTGACGCAGGCACAGAACGTGGCCGTTCGCACGAGTGAGTTTGAAGTAGACTTTAGTGATCCCAAGAAGCTGGTAAGCACCACCATACCGGTGATCACCTGGGTCACCCCGGTGGCAGAGACCACCTACACCCAGGAAAACCGGTACAAGATCAAGTTTGAGATTGAATCGGCAACGCCCATCAAGAACATTACCATTACCATCAAGGATGGCGCGACCTCCATTTCCCGTGGCCCTGCCCTGAATATTGAACCAGCCGCAGCGGATAACCTGACTCCGGAGGTGGAAAAGAATGTGTACCTGATGGAAGGGGAGAACGTGCTCGAGATCGTGGCCGAAAATGCCGCCGGGGTAAAGAGCATCAGCTATAAGACGGTGCACGTGGGCACGGCATCACTCGCCGACGCGTCCAAGTTGGACCGCACTGACTATGCGTTGATCTTCGCTACTGACCAGTACGACAACTGGCCCGACCTGGTCAACCCGGTGTTTGACAGCCGTACCATCGCCGATGAGCTGAAGAAGACCTATGGCTTCCGCGTGGAAATGGTTGAAAATGCCACCCAGGATGAAATCCTGAAAAAACTTCGTGAATACATTGAAAAGAAGTACAAGCCATTGGATCAGTTGTTCATCTTCTTTGCCGGACACGGGAACTACGACGCGACGTTTGGCGAGGGTTACCTGGTACCTCGCGAAGCCAAGGCCAACGACGAGGGAAAGACGTCCTATCTTTCGTACAACCGCCTGCGTACGGTGGTGAACAACATACCTGCCGATCACATCTTCCTTACCATGGATGTGTGCTTTGGCGGAACATTCGATCAAACGCTGGCGTCATCTCGCGGGATGGAGGATGATACCTACAAGGAGAAGGGAGCTGCTGAGTTCATCACGCAGAAGCTCACCTACAAAACGCGGAAATTTCTCACCTCAGGCGGCAAGACCTACGTTTCGGACGGAATTCCGGGCAAGCACTCACCGTTTGCACGAGCATTCATCGAAGCTCTCCGCTCGAAAGGCGGCAAAGATGGCATTCTTACGCTCACAGAGATCACCCCCTACGTCGAAAAGCTGAAGATCACACCTCGGGCGGGTGAATTTGGCGACAATGCGCCGGGATCTGATTTTATTTTTATCGTGCATTGAACGATTCGAAATGCACAGTTGAAATTCCGATGTGCTATTCGAAACCAGGAAGCCCTTCCGTAAGAAGGAACGTTGCGTAACTGACTAGCTATTTCTCGAGGAACGTGTAGGTCGTTGAGTAGGTCTCATCAACTCCATTGCCCACCGAATGAGTCGACTTGGTTGTCGCGTATCCCAACTCATTAAACGTGTAGGAATGCGTGTCTGTGAATGCCAGTACGCCGTTTCCATTTCTAACCTCGAGTTTACCCGGGTTATTCTGAAAAAGTTTGACCGTTGGATTGATGGGCAATGTCAGGAAGTAGGCTTCTGAATTCAGCTTGTTGTCGTACTCGCTGAAATCCTGGTAGGAGAGCAAGTGCTCTTCCGTTCCCTGCTTCGTATAATAGAAACGCTGTTGACGGGTGAGATTACCCCGGCTATCGTATGCAAAAGTGTCTTTGGAAACCGGGACAACACCACCTTCCTCCGGTATGTCCTGGTACGTGATCGTCTCAACGAGCCGCCCGTTGTTGTCGTAGGTGAACGAATGGGTTTGCGTCAAAATGCCGTTGATCAACTCTTCCGTGGAGGTGATTCGGCCGTCCGTATAGGTATAGTTGAATTGCCAGCCATCGGTGGTGTTTAATTCAGTCAGCTGTCCATCACTGGTATACGTGAAGTAGGTAGCCTGGATCATTGTACCTCCGGGGTAGGCCGCCGTAGTCTCGACCTTGATCACCTGGTGCTGATCGTTGTAAAAGATCTCGTAGGTCATTTCATTCCTGACCATTTTATGGGGCAGCAAGGACTTGGCTGGCTGAACGTTGTTTCCAGAGCAGCCTGCAAGAAATAACAGCCCAGCAAATAGAATTCCCCTGGTCATAATCATTCGATTCTGCTGGCGTTTTACGGAACGATCCTTTCGGAGGTTTCAATAGGATGAGCCCATCTATTGTCAATTCACCTGCCGAATTCAACAGTTGGACGCCGGTTGTAACCATATCGACAACAATTGTCAATAAGCTGTCGTTATCATTGACTTATTGGCGAGTCCCTAAACCCCTGATCGCTTGTCCTTTTGTCGCCTTTTACCCACGATTGCGACTGTGCTGCTGGCTCTTGCTGCGAAGGGGCAGTCGGACTCGACCAAGGCGCCTGTCGATTCGCTCAAATCCTACACAACGGCGATGCTCCAGGGGGATCCGCCAAAAATTGACGGTATCGGCAACGACCCTGCCTGGGGGCAGGTTTCCTGGGGCGGCGGAGACTTTATCCAACGTGCTCCGGATGCGGGAGCTGCCCCCAGTGTGCAGACCTATTTCAAGGTGCTGTATGATGCGCATAACCTTTACCTGCTGTTCAAGAACCTCGATCCCGATCCTTCAAAGATTGTGCGGCGAATGTCGCGGCGTGATGGCTTTGACGGCGATTGGGTGGAGGTAAACATCGACAGCTACGCCGACAAGCGGTCTGCGTTCTCTTTCACCGCATCGGTGTCGGGTGTGAAGGGGGACGAATACGTATCCAACAACGGCGACAACTGGGATGCCAGCTGGGATCCGATCTGGTACCTGAAGACCAGTATCAACGAAGAGGGATGGGTGGCGGAGATGAGGATTCCACTGAGCCAGCTACGATTTACGAACAAGGCCGAACACACATGGGGAATAGAGGTGCAACGTCGCTTTTTTAGAAACCAGGAACGTTCACTCTGGCAGTACATCGCGCCCACAGCCAACGGTTGGGTACATCGTTTTGGTGAGCTGCGGGGAATCAAAGGCATCCGTCCGCAGAAGCAACTGGAGATCATGCCTTATCTCGTGACCAAGGCAGAGACGTTCCAGAAGGAGGAAGGCAACCCGTTTCGCACCGGCGAATCGTATGACGTGGCCGCCGGCGTAGACGCCAAGATTGGCATTACCAGCGACATCACCCTCGATCTCACCGTGAACCCCGACTTTGGACAGGTGGAAGCCGACCCGTCGCAGGTCAACCTCACCGCGTTTGAGCTCTTCTTCCGCGAACAGCGTCCTTTCTTCATTGAAGGCGCCAACATCCTCACCTTTCCGGTATCCTCGAACTTCGGACCGAACAACCTGTTCTACTCGCGACGGATCGGAAGAAGCCCGCAGAGTTCGCCCACACTTGGACCCAATGAGTATTCCAAACAGGACAGTCGCACCACGATTCTTGGCGCCGCGAAACTCACAGGCAAGAACCGCAACGGATTTTCCTGGGGCGTCCTTGAGTCGGTAACCCAAGAGGAGAAGGCGACGATCGACAACGCCGGGGAACGAAGGGAGCAGATCATAGAACCGCTGACAAACTATTTTGCCGCCCGCGCACAACAAGACATCAACAAGGGCAACACCATTGTGGGTGGGATGTTTACGGCTGTGAACCGGAGGATCAACGATCCTAACCTGGATTGGCTTCACAAGGAAGCGTATTCGGGGGGTGTGGACCTGATTCATCATTGGAAAGACAGGAAGTTCTATGTCAGCGGTCAGCTTTTTGGGAGCTACGTGAAAGGCAGCCGGGAAGCGATTACCCAGACACAACTATCTTCCGAGCGGTATTTTCAACGACCCGATAATGCCTATTCCGAATTGGATACGACACGCACATCGCTGATGGGCACGGGCGGCAACTTCGTTATCGGCAAACGCAGCGGCAAGCTGACCTGGGACCTCGGCGGCGGCTGGCTGTCGCCGATGCTTGAGCTGAATGACATCGGCTTCCTCAGACAAACCGATCAGATCCGGCAGTGGGGAAGGGTGGAGTATAAAGTAGTAAACCCTGTTGGTATTACGCGTTCACAGTACTACAACGTTTACCAATCTCAACAATGGGATTTTGATTGGCGAACCATTTACAGGGACTACGAGATAAATGCCTTTGTTGAGCTTAAGAACTTCTGGGAGGCGGGCAATGGGTTGGGCTTCACGGAATTTGGCGGATCAAACGCGGACTTGCGCGGCGGCCCCTTTATCCGTTACCCGGCGTCCTTCTCCTATTGGGCCTTCCTGGGAACAGATGGGAGGAAGAAGCTGCAAGTTGGGTTGAATCCTTACTTTGTCTGGGGTATGGACAACTATACCCATCAGTCCAACATCGATTTGGATATCAATTACCGACCTACCAATGCGCTGCGGGTAACCCTTTCGCCGGGCTGGTATATAAACAAAAGCGAATTGCAGTATGTGGAGACCGGCGACGTGTCCGGGTCGCCACGGTATGTCATGGGTTCTATTGATCAGGCTACACTTCGCATGTCGGTGCGCCTCACGTATATGGTTACTCCAAACCTGTCCATACAGTATTGGGGACAACCTTTTGGCACGGCTGGCCAGTATGCCAACTACAAGACCGTGGTGGATGGTGCCAACGCGGAGTACCACAAGCGGTATTCGCTGATCCCTCCTTCATGGATGAGCCTCAACGGTGGACAATTCAATGTGGATGAGGGCGCCAATGGAACGGTCGACTACTCATTTGCCAAACCTGACTTTAATTTTGGACAGTTTAAGTCGAACATGGTCATCCGGTGGGAGTACATCCCCGGCTCGACGTTGTTCCTGGTGTGGACGCAGGAGATGAACGGTGCCTTCTACACGCCGCGTGATGTGGGCCACCAGGCTTATGCGTTTGACTTCAACCAGCAGGCGCACAACATCTTTCTGATCAAGTTTACCTACCGGTTTGTACTCTAGTAGCGATAGAATTGACATCAGAACCCGGAAGCGTATTTTTACGTTTTCAGGAGCATGAGCAAGATTATCCAATTTGGTGAAGAGGTTGAGGGTTTTCAGGTACGTGTACTCAACGAACGTGAAATAAGGGCGGCCGCGGGCATCATGTTCTTCTTCGCCTTCCTGGCGTTGCTGCTGATCTTGTTCAAGGGCACCTTTCTGCTGGCCAAGTTTGTAATCTACCTTTTCTTCATCGATTTCCTGATCCGCCTGGTGATCAACCCGCGCTATGCCCCAACGCTGATCATCGGCCGCATGATCGTAGGCAATCAAACACCGGAGTATGTGGGAGCACCTCAAAAGCGGTTCTCCTGGTTCATCGGCCTCGCCCTTTCGGGTATCATGTTCGGGCTGATGATCATATACAATACGTGGAGCATTTTTACAGGCCTGTCCTGCCTGTTCTGCCTGATCTTCCTCTTCTTTGAATCGGTCTTCGGTATCTGCCTGGGCTGCCTGGTGTACAACCTTATCTATAAGGAGAAGGCGAAACTCTGCCCCGGCAATGTGTGCACGCCTGAAGAGCGGGTGGAGATTCAGAGGGTATCCGGTTCGCAGTGGATGCTCGCCATCGGTTTTGTGTTATTTGTGGTTGGTTCTGTCTACTTGCTGAAAGACAACTTCAACACCAAGCCGGTGAGTTTGTGGAAGAAGCTGGGTGTGGAAGTGCACAAGCCCTAGTCCTTGCCGTGCGGACCTTACGTACATCACTTCTTTGCATATTCGCTATTGCCGTGTTCTTCGCAGGCACACGTACCGGTGTTGCTCAGTCAATTGCATTTACCCTGGCTGAAATTGATCTCATTCCTGAAGGGATAACCGTTGATCCTGCAGACGGCGCCTTCTATATCAGCAGCATCCATAAGAACAAGATTATCAAAGTCGTCAATGGCGTTGCCTCCGATTTTATACGGGAGGGTGATCACGGATTCATGGGTGGCGTGGGACTCCATGTCGATGCCAACCGCCGGATATTGTGGGCTTGCTCGGGAAACATCATGGGTAAGAAGATGCAGGCCGGAGTGTTTGCCTTCTCGCTTACGGATGGAGCGCTCCTTCGGAAGGTGACGTTTCCCCTGGATACCGTCCGCCGTTTTTTCAATGACCTGGCCATCGCAAAAGACGGCAGCGTTTTCATCACCGACACATATGGGCATTGCCTCTGGAAGTGGGGACTGGGTCAACCGCTGAAACGGTTGGCGCTTCGTGGTGTTCATTATCCAAATGGAATCATCATGGATGCTGACGGCCGATCAGTTTTTGTAGCTGCGGATGAGGGGCTGGCGAAGATTAACCTGGCAACAGTGACGGTTCAATACCTCAATACTCCATCGGGTAACGTGGGTACCCGGGATATTGACGGGATGGGTATTGCGAATCATGCCATCTTCGCCATTCAGAATTCGTTCGATAGTCCCGCAAGGAACAGATTGGTTCGGTATGATCTGGATGCTGCGCACCAGGCCATTCAGGAGGCAACGGTCATCGACCAGGCCAACCCGGCATTTGATTTGCCGACGACGTTGGTGATCAACAACAATCAAGTCTATGTCGTGGCCAACAGTCACCTGGGCTTGTTGGATCAGACCAACAATACCATACCCGATCGTCGCAAACTCAGCGGGACTGTTATACTGAACTATCGCGTCGTTCCCCGTTAGGCTCTGCAAGTTGGCTACTGCTGTGGTTTCGAAAGCGACTCCATCATGGTCTTAAACGCCGGATGCATTTGAGAATTGAGAAACTCGGTAATGCTGAATTCAGCGAGTTTGTGTCTGCAGAAGGGGTCTTCGTTCATGATGGATTGAAGTTGATCCTTTGACCCGGCGTTGGCGACAATGATTCCGCCAACCCGTGGTACCTGGCGACCGGACGTAAGGAAGATATTTTTCTGATAATACGTTTTAAGAAACTTCATGTGTTCGCCCATGTGAGCGTCCAATTGCTCGAGCGGGGCGACATAGGTGAGGGTTACGATGAACATAAGCCCAAAATACAGAATGTAAAGTGAAGAATAGAGATGGCAGGATGGTGACCTGGTCTTTGGCAACTTCATTATTCTTTGCTCGCTATTCTCAATTCAACATTCATTTGTCATTTTACTATCATGAAGACTGGGACGATTACACTCATCCCCAAAGTGCATGTTCTGGTTGGTAAGTCCGGATCTCTTGTTCCGGGCCTGGGGGTTGGCTTTGGCATCAGCACGGATCTGGACCGCTGGGCCTTTCGACCAGAAGTGGGGTGGGATGGGTACTTCGCTTTGGGTGCAGCGCTGACGGTAAACCTGTCGCATGGGCATTAGGCGTGCCTGTTGTCTCGGTGCTTCAGAGACCGTTGCCGAGAGATGTTTCCAACTATACGTTATTCATCTGGACAATGAGAGTCTTTTTCATTAAGTTTAAGAAGGATTCATTTGCGGGCATGACTCATGAATGTTCGGGTAGCGATCCTTTCTAGTTTTGTCTTTCTCCTTGCAAACGCCTTCAACGCATGGGGTCAGGAGCCGGCGTGCCAGGCTTCTGGCCTGAATTCCCCCACTCAAACAAACAGTACCATCACCTTAGCCTGGAATCCAGGTTGCGGCAACGGTCGCTTGCTGATCATTTACCAGACAGGAGGATTGTGCACGCCCACCGATGGTATCAATTATGGATTCAATATTGACTATGGCCTCGCGCCAATGGTCTGTGCCCCTTGGCGCTCAGTATATATGGGCAATGGTAATTCTACGGTAGTCACTGGCCTGTCAAGTAATACGTTGTACTCCTTTACGCTTTTCGAGTATAACGATTTTGGGTCTATAGACTACCGAACCTTTGATGGCGGCATTTCGGGCTCTTTCTCAACCAGCGGAGGCGGCGGAGGCGGGGTGCAGGCCGGACTTGTTGTTGTTTCCGTAATGTCAGGATCGGTGAATTTAGCTGTAATTCCTGGAAATGACGATGCCACGCTGATTGTTGCCGAACAGGGAAATTCGGTTACCTCAAACCCAATTAATGGAGCCAAGTATTGCGCACAAAATACGTTTGGAACGGGCGACCCCATTGGGCCGTCAACCAAAGTGGTGGGGTTAACCCGACATGGACTCTGTGGGTCGGGTGTGGTTTGTCAGGAAAATGCAGCGAATTTTACGGTGACCAATCTCGTTCCTGGTTCCAACTACACCTTCAGGGCCTATGAGTTACAAGGCTGTAGTACGCCAAGCTACAATCTCACTACGGCAGCGGGAAATCCCACTACCGTGTCGATTCCTTTTAGTGAACCAACAGTACAAGCAACCGGTATTGTTGGATCGTCTGTAGCGACCTCCAGCATGACGGTATCCTGGAACAATGGCAACGGACAAAGCCGAATCCTTGTAGCAAGGGCTTCCCTGAGTGTGGCATTCATCCCCGCTGACGGAACGGCATATTCTGCTAATTCCAACTTCTCCCTGGCGACCGATTTTGGAGGAGGTAAAGTGCTGTACGCCGGCACCTCTAATACGGCGAATATCACAGGGCTTACGCCTGGTCTTACCTATTTCTTCCAGGTTTTCGAAGCGAACGCTGCGACCTTTGATCAATACACAAACTACCTGACATCCTCGTCAACGAGCAATCCTTCCAGTATAACCACATTGGATGTGGAACCCACCGTGCAAGCGACCGCCTACACTAACATGACCCCAAGTACCAACTCCTTGTCGATGAACTGGATCAATGGAAATGGTTCGAACCGGTTGGTGATTGTGGACGATGCACCGTTCACCTTTAGTGCAACCGACGGCCAAACCTATGGTGCCAATGCCAATTATACCTTAGGCACCGATCTGGGCTCCGGTAAGAAATGTGTATACAACAGCTCTGGAAATGCGGTTCTGGTGGCGGGTTTAGCGCCGGCAACCACCTACTATGTCGCGGTCATTGAATACAATGGTCCCGCGGGGAGTTCAAACTACCTGGCCGGTCCTGCAGCTCTCCCATTTACGACGCTATTCGCTGAGCCAACCACGCAGGCTGCCTCCTTAACCTTCACGCCGCCAACCTCCACCTCCTCCCTCACATTCAATTGGACCGTTGGCAATGGTGTCAGCCGCATTATCCTCGCCAGGGCGGCCAGCGCGGTGACCTCCGTACCTACGGATGGCCTTATGTATACTGCTAATCAGGCTTTTGGGTCCGGCGCACAGGTCGGTGCAGGAAATTACGTGGTCTATGATAGCCCGGTGCCAGGACCAATAACCATTACCAATCTGGCCGCAGGGACTGTCTACCATTTCCGCGTGTTTGAATACAATGGAGCAGGAAATCAGATCAATTACCTAACCTCGACGGCCACGAACAATCCGAATAATGCGACCACCCTGTCCACTGAGCCAACATCACCGGGCACCAATATTATCTTCTCTGGTGTAACCACCACAGGGGCTACGCTTTCCTGGACGAACGGTAATGGTTCGACCCGGCTGGTTGTTGGAAAGTCCGGTGCGGCAGTGAGTTCAGACCCT
>JAYRNL010000029.1:0-5903 GCA_041912235.1 Cyclobacteriaceae bacterium | reverse complement strand
TAATCACCTTTCGGAAGAGGACGCGTTGGCGATCAGGGAAAAGATAGTGGCCAGGATGACGGCGGATCAGTTGTTTCTTAATGCTGAACTGAGCATCGATGACTTTGCTGCCGCCGTTGGGGAATCCAAACACAACATCTCCCGCGTGATCAACGAAAAACTAAGCATCAACTTCTTTGATTTCGTGAATGGGTACCGGGTAGAGAAAGCGAAATCGCTTCTGGCCGATCCAAAAATGAATCACTTCACCATTGCCGCCATTGCCTTTGAGTGCGGGTTCAACTCGGTGTCCAGCTTCAATATTGTTTTCAAGAAGTTCGAGGCCGTCACCCCTTCCGCCTACAAGAAACAGAAGCAGAGTCAGACCAGGGTTGCCTGACCCTGCGTTCAATCTTACCGGTCTGCCTTAAGCAACGTGCCCCCAAAGCCGGCCACATAGATCTTCGTGGCCGTGATGCTGACGGAATTCAACAAAGAGGTTGTTCCTGACGTTTCCGTTTTCCAGTGGACGCCTCCATCGGTGGTCGATAGAAGCACCCCATTGTCGCCGACAGCAAAACCGGAATTGACATCCGTAAAAGAGACACTCCTTACGGCTGACGTGGCGCCGGTTGTCTGTGTTACCCAATTGGTCCCGCCATCCGTTGTCTTCCTGATCTTTCCATCATGCTCAAAGGAATATCCCGTGTTGGCATCGACGAATGCAACGCCGACCACTTCGGAAGAACTGTAGGGAATTGTTGTCCAGGTAGCTCCTCCATCCGTCGTCTTTTTGATTGCACCTTGTCCTCCGGAAGCAAATCCTTTTGCTGCATCGATAAACTGTATCACCACCAAGGGAGGTGTGGCGATCGCTCCGGGATTTGTCCACGTTGACCCGCCGTCCGTTGTCTTGTAGATCTTACCGGAACCTTCGGCCAGAAATCCGAGCGAGACGCTGATGAAATCCACATCCCAATACATTTCGCCAGCAGCGGGCGGGATAACGCTGGTCCACGTGCTCCCACCATCGCTGGACTTGTAAATGAGGCCCTCTCCGACCGCTATGGCGTTGTTAGCGTCTATGAAATCAATGGCTGAAAACTCCTTCCCGGAGGTGGACGTCAACGTTTTACTCCATGTCGAGCCCCCATTGGTGGTACGGTAAATGTCTTTATCAGCAAAGACTCCATTCTGGTCATCCGTAAACGCTACTACGATGGCCTGCGTGGTGCCTGTAGTCACTTTTGTCCACTGGCGCGAACTGGGTGCAGGGTCATCCTTCTTGCATCCGTTCAAACATAGATTAAGAGTAAGTGTACACATCAAACATAGAATGGCTGCTTTCATGAGAATTGATTTTCTCAAAAATCCATGCATCAAGCGACGCAAGTTCTCAGCCTGATAAGATGGGTATTCCCACCGAACAGATTCGCACAACTCATTGCATCCAACATTTTCCCGGTTTACAAATCCGACAAGACTGGAGGTTTTAGTCAGGCGTATCGATTCACTTCGCTAAACAAACCAGGCATATGACATCACTTCATACAGGCAGCGTGATCCTGCTGCTTTTCCTGATGCATCCATCAAACGCCCAACCCATGGACAGCCACCTTGAAAGCCTCTCCCCCAACCTGATCGTTTCCGATGTGAACAACGCCATTGATTTCTACACGCAACGTCTCGGCTTCATCCTGGTGATGTCAAAGCCCGAAAAGGGACCGTATGAGTGGGCAATGGTGACAAAGGATGGCGTTACCATCATGTTTCAAACCTTCAACAGCCTTAAGGACGCTATTCAAGGATTGAAAATGCCCTCCGGCTCATTCGGCACCCTATTCATCCGCGTAACCGGCATTGAGGCATACTACCGTGGATTGAAAGACAAGGTGCGTGTGGTGAGTGAATTGACCTTGACACCGTATGCCATGCATGAGTTTACCATCCAGGATCCCAACGGATATTACCTGACCTTCGCGGAAAGGAAGTAAGGGCACTTCAATCCGGACCGCAAGTAAATTCAAAACAGCCTGACTGCCCAGAACGAATTAAACAACGTGTGAATGAGCACCGAGACCAGCAGGTTGTTGTATTTCATGACAAGAAACCCAAGCAGCATTCCAAAGAGTATGGGGAACGTCACCGCTTCAAGCACAACTGGAAGAAGAGGCGCAGGATTATGCTTTGACAACTCGTAAGGAATGTGAAATACGCCGAAGCATGACGATGAAATGCTGATGGCCCATCCCTTGGATTTCGTGTGGTCATACAGCACACTCAGTAAAATCCCCCGGAAGAAGAATTCTTCCGTGAATCCTGCCGTGATCAGTATCAGTCCAGCGGCCTTGAACCACCGAATCCAGCCAGAGGGCTCCCGCAACTGCTGCATAATCACGTAGCTGTCCCGGGACAAGAAAAGCTGGAGGGCGCCGAGCAACAATCCCACAAGGATGGCAACGACAATGCCTTTGGTCAACTGACCTTTGAGCATGACCGCGTCCAGGACCGAAGACAAATTCCGGTTCGGCTGATTGAACCAAAAGATGGTGAAGGGCACAAGTACCAGGGTTAGCCAATGCATCTGTTCTGTTTCCAGATTGGGAAACAGGAAAAGGTACACGTAGTAGAAACCCGTATAGCCATAAATAGCCAAGCGATTCACGGTTCAAATGTCGGGACTTCAGCGGTCGAGTAGTCCCTGCCCAGGCCTCATTTGTCTGTCAATTCTCCCAGCCCGATAAGTTTGTAGCAACGAGATCGACGGTCTAAATAATTTGTAGGGTAGAGTTCAGAATTGAGAAGTACCCCGCTCAACTTCACAAATCAACATTCATCATTCTCTATTCTTCCTTCTTCCCCTGACGATTGACGAATAGCAATTGTAGAGTTTAGAATTGAGACGTAACCCGCTCAACATCACAAATCATCATTCATCATTCTCTATTCTTCCTTCCTCCCGTGTTCCGTCCAACAGACGACCATTCGCTTACCACTGCTACTCCATAGCTTTCCCATCTGCCGCCCAGTCTCTTCCCAGTGATGATCTTTGTAGATCTTGAGTAGATCAAGTCCCCGCCAATTGGTTTCCCAGGGCGCGACCAGGCATTTCCCAAGGGTTGTCCGGTTTTTTCGAGGGGTTTCCCAGTCTTTCCAGGGTTTCTCGGTGAAACCTTGTTTGCAGCTTGCCGCCCTGGCCTTTGAAGACAGGGATAACCAGTTCGTTCATAATCCGATCGGCCCTACGCGCTCACAACGCATGACCTATATCTGGTTTCTACAGACCCTTGCCATGACTTTCCCACAATCGTCTGCGGCCGTTTTGCAATTCAAGTTATCAATCTATCTTTGCGGCCTGTTTTTAGCCCAAGGTCCGTTCGTCTAGGGGTTAGGACACCAGATTTTCATTCTGGTAACACGGGTTCGATTCCCGTACGGACTACTCCAATTAGGCGCAATCATTTGTTTTTCAAGTGGTTGCGCCATTTGCTTTTTAGCCACCCTCAGCCCCGCCTTCCTGGCTTCCCCCACCCGGCATTTTTCAGGAACCTCTGACTTACTTCATTGGTTTTAGTGGTGCGGCGGGCTATTTTTACCCGCGTTTTAGAAACTCCTAAATAATCCACTGTTATGACGAAAATTGGTATCAACGGATTCGGTCGCATCGGCCGCCTCGCCTTTCGCGCCGCTGTCGGCCGCAAAGACATCGAAGTAGTCGGCATCAACGACCTGGTCGACGCGAACTACATGGCCTATATGCTCAAGTATGACTCCACACACGGCCGCTTCAACGGCACGGTCGAGGTGAAAGACGGTCACCTCGTGGTCAACGGCAAGACCATCCGCGTCACCGCCGAAAAAGATCCCGCCAACCTTAAGTGGGGCGAAGTCGGCGCTGAAATCGTCATCGAATCTACCGGCCTGTTCCTTACCAAAGCGGACGGCCAGAAACATATCGCCGCCGGCGCCAGGAAGGTCGTCTTCTCCGCTCCTGCCAAAGACGACACCCCAACGTTCGTCATGGGTGTAAACCACAAGAACCTCAAGGCCGAACACACCATCGTTTCGAACGCCTCCTGCACCACCAACTGCCTCGCTCCGGTTGCCAAAGTCCTTAACGACAAGTTCGGCATCCTGGAAGGCCTCATGAGCACCGTGCATGCAGTCACCGCAACACAAAAGACCGTCGACGGTCCGTCGATGAAAGACTGGCGCGGTGGACGGGGCGCATATCAGAACATCATCCCGTCATCTACCGGTGCTGCGAAGGCCGTTGCCCTTGTCATCCCCGAACTGAAAGGCAAACTCACGGGCATGTCGTTCCGGGTGCCTGTCGCTGACGTATCCGTAGTTGACCTCACCGTCCGTCTGGCCAAGCCCGCCAGCTACGACCAGATCAAGGCCGCCATGAAGGAAGCTTCCGAAGGCGAACTCAAGGGCATTCTCGGCTACACCGAAGACGAAGTCGTTTCCCAGGACTTCGTCGGCGACGCCCGCACCTCCATCTTCGACGCCAAGGCCGGGATCGCCCTCAACGATAGTTTCGTGAAGGTGGTGGCCTGGTATGACAACGAGTGGGGATATTCCAACAAGCTGATTGACCTGGTACAGGAGTTGGCGAAGTTGAAATAGTTGGTTTCTGACAAACTTGAGTTGGTCACTGGTCGTAAGGCCGGTGACCAATTTCTTTTGGCGCGTGGTGGAAGTAGTGGTTTTAACCGCAGAGGCGCAGAGACGCAGAGGGGAATGTGCAAGCCTGTTAATCAGCAGTCTGCTAGCCGCTTGCCCCTTCGGTCCGGTGCTTGTACCAAATATTAAGTATCACTCCCGCCAGCACCACAATCATTCCCGCATGGGCTTCGAGGCTGAAGGTCTCGCCGAAGAAGAAATAGCCCAGCGCCAGCGCGTAGACGATGCCTATGTATTTGAGGCTTACCACTTTGGATAACTCATCGGACTGATAGGATCGTGTCATGAAATACTGCGCAATCTGGGCGGTGAGGCCGATAAAAATCAAAACAAACCAGTCTGTTCCCTGTGGCTGTACCCAGGTGATCGTGGACAGAAGCAGGGCGGTGACCGGCAGTGACACCAACGGGAAGTAGAACGTGATGACCAGGGGATGTTCGGTGAGCTTGAGCTGCCGGATCATGTTGTAGGCAAGACCGGCGAAGAACGCTGAACCGATTCCCAGCATGGCGTACGTGGGTTCAATCCGACTGTCAAATCCCTGCACCATAAGTACGCCGGCAAAGGACAGCGCGAAGAATAACCACTGTACCGGCTTCACCGGCTCGCGCACAATGAAAATTCCCATAATGGCTGTGAAGATTGGCGACAGGTATTGGAGCGTTACGGCTGTGGCCAACGGCATGTGCTGGAGCGTGATGAAGTAGAGCACCAGCGAACTCGATCCAAAGAATCCACGGAGCAACAGGGCCTTGCTGTTATTGCCCGGCAACCTGATCCCGTTGTATTTGACAAACCCATAGGCAATCACCAACGACACCAATGAACGGAGCAGCGCAATTTCGATGGCCGGCAAATGTCCCAGGAACTTCACCGCCGTGTTCATCAGCGCGAAAAAGAACGTGGCCAGAAGCATGAAACGAACGCCGGGGGAAAACAATGTATAGGGTTAACGGTCCGAAAGCCAAAGTACGTTGAACAGAGTTCAACGTTCAACAGTTTAAAGTTCACGAGTTTCTCCAATGACCCCACCGATCACCGATTACCGATCACCGATTACCGACCACCGTTCCTAAGGTAACCCCCCGTGTAAGATTCTCCCTGAAATCGCCGGCAACCCGGTGCGGAAATCAATACAAATGGGTCTCTTTTCCCTACCCAATCTAGGTTGATATTCCTGTAACTGGTTGATAATTAGTACGGTAATGGATCGTCCAGGGTACGACCGGCACGCT
>JAYRNL010000028.1:0-21088 GCA_041912235.1 Cyclobacteriaceae bacterium | reverse complement strand
GAATCCATTTACATTCGACTTCTCCAGTATCCCCTGCACAAACTGCATAAGATCATGGTACGTCGCATTACGCGTCTTCTCCTGCCAGGATTCTGCTTCATGCTGGCCGGCTACGTAAAGCGCCAGTCGTTCTTCCTCATGGAATCCCTTGTCCGAACGCCCATATACTCTTCCGAACTCGAAGAACCTCACCTTTCCCTGCTTGCGGTTAAAGTTATAGGCAAGCGCTTCCAGGCCGGTAAACAGCATGGTTTGCCGCATAATGCCCTGTTCTTCACTGAGTTTATTCAGGATCTCAACCGGTCGCAGTCCAAATTGAAGGTTGTGCTTCTGCTGGTAGGTTGCGTTCGTGAGCGAGTTGGTCATGATTTCAAAGAAACCCTGAGCGGCCAGCATTTCCCCGATACGGCGCCTGTATGTGTTGATATCCTTGTCAGGAAAATCAGATAAATAGTCGGCCCGGGTGGAATCGCTCAGTTCGATGTTGTTGAAGCCGTAGATGCGAAGAATTTCTTCGACCACGTCGGCCTCCTGCTCTACATCCACCCGGTAGGGGGGCACCGAAACGGTATAGGATTCCGCATGCTGATCGGCTACGATGATGTCCAGCCGTCGTAAGAGCTCAAATACTTCCAGCCGGGGAATGACCTTTCCGATGAGGCGATTAACATTCTTGTCCTTTACGAGGATCTGGCGATTGTCTGCCTTCTTTGGGTAGACATCAACGATTTCGGAAGCTATCGAGGCGCCCGCTACCTCCTTCAAAAGCAAGGCAGCGCGTTTCAGCGCATATACCGTCAGGTTGGGATCGGTACCCCGTGCAAACCGGAATGCCGCGTCGGTCTTTAATTGGTGGTTGGTGCTTGTTCGCCGGATATACGCGGGGGAGAAACAAGCACTCTCAAGGAAAATAGACGTTGTCGACTCCTTGATGCCGGAGTGAATGCCCCCGAACACACCCGCAATGCACATTCCTTCTGTTGCATTGCAGATCATCAGGTCCTGCGCGCCAAGGTTTCGCTCCTGGTTGTCAAGGGTCACAAATTTCGAACCCGCAGGCAGCGTTTTCACGATAACCTGCTTGCCGGTTTGGGCAGCGTCAAACGCATGAAGGGGCTGACCCAGTTCATGACAAATGAAATTGGTCACATCCACCACGTTGTTGATTGGCGTGAGACCAATGGACAGTAGCCTCTTGCGCAGCCATTCCGGAGACTCCTTGACGTTGACATGGGTCAACGTCAGGGCAGAATACCGGGGACATGCTTCGGTGTTCTCCACCAACACGTCAATAGTCAGGTCGTGGTTATCAACACGAAATTCATTCACTGATGGCCACCTTACTTCCCTGTCTTTGGCGGCGCGAACATCGCGTGCTACGCCAATGTGGGAGGCGGCGTCAGCACGGTTGGGGGTGAGGCCGATCTCGAAAATGTAGTCTGAATCGAGGTTAAAATGCTGCGCGGCCGGTGTGCCATTGGGGAGTTTGGTGTGCAATACCATGATACCCGCGTGACTTTCACCCAGGCCAATTTCATCTTCAGCGCAGATCATCCCTTCGCTCTGCTCGCCCCTGATTTTGGCTGATTTTATGGTGAACGGTTCGCCGTGGGTGGGATAAATAGTGGTGCCGGGTACCGCCACTACCACCTTCTGGCCTGCCGCCACGTTGGGTGCGCCACAGACGATCGGAAGTGGTGCCGAACGACCCACATCAACGGAGGTGATTGTTAACTTATCCGCATTGGGATGTTTCACACAAGTAAGTACCTCGCCGATAACCAGGCCCCTCAGCCCTCCTTTGATCGCTTCCGCTGTATGAATGCTCTCTACCTCCAGTCCTGTGCTGGTCAGCAGTTCGCCCAATTGCTCGGGCGACTCCGGGATATCAACGTATTCCTTCAGCCAATTATAGGAAATGGTCATGGGTCAAAAATCGAGGCCTAAATATACGTGTTTCACAAGATTGGACTGGTTAGTATTCCCAGTCGAGACCGAGCCGGTCTTTCAACTCATGGAGGAATGGATTCTTCTCCGCCAGGTGCTCGAATTTTTCCTTGGCCGTGTAGATCACCTTCGTTCCGGAGGTTTCCTCCAGGCTGACGGCGATGTTGAGGTCACTGTTTTGAAGCTGATCGCGAAGGAACTGCAGCAAATCCCGCCTGAAATTCTCCACCAGGGATTCTTCTACCGGATTGGTGAGATGAAGGGTTATTACCGGAGGTTTGAATTGATACTCACGCTGAAGAATTTGATACTCGGCGACCTGACTGCGCCGCTGTTCAGCATAGGCCTCCCAGGCTTTTCGGAGAGCAGGCGGTGATACAGGCTTATTGGATACGGCTACTGTGGGTTGTGCCACGGGCTCAGGGGAGGTGGCCGTACTGAAGATGTCCTTCAGGTTGGGGGTGCTCTTTACCTTGGGCTTCCCATTGGCGGTAGTGGGCGGCAGCGAGTACGATTCCGGCTGCTTGCCCACCTCTGACGTCGGAGTCGGTGCGGGTAATTCCGGAATTGCAACGGCCTTCTCCTCCGTTGGAGGGGTCGGTAATGGCGTATTGCCGTTCGTTACTTCAATTTTTTTTTTAATTCTGCTTGCGGGGCAGCTGCGGAAGGCTCAGCGGAGAGAACGGATCGTACATGGGCCATCTTCATCAGCGTGAGTTCAACGAGCAATCGCTGGTTGCGGCTCATCTTGTAGTTGATATCGCACTGATTGCCGATGTTTAGCCAGGAGAGCAACAGGGAATACGGAGAGGCCTTGGCCTGATCGATGTATTTTTTCTTGATGGCATCCGGGACTTCAAGGAGCTTTACGGTTCGCTCGTCCTGCGTCATCATCAGGTTGCGGATGTGCTCGCTAAGACCGACAATGAAGTTCTGCCCATCAAATCCCTTGTGGAGAATTTCATCGAACAAGAGCAAGGGAACCGTGGGATTTTGCGCGAGCAGGCCATCAACGACTTTGAAATAGTATTCATAATCGAGGATGTGCAGGTTATTGAGAGCATCCTGGAAGGTCACTCCTTTGCCTTGTGAGAAGGTAACCATCAGGTCGAAGATGGACAGCGCGTCGCGGAGAGCGCCGTCAGCCTTCTGCGCGATGAGGTGAAGGGCTGCCTCTTCGGTTTTGATCTTCTCGCGATCGGCAATTTTCTTCAGCTGTCGCGCGATATCCGAAATCTGAATGCGGTTGAAATCAAAAATCTGGCAACGGGAAAGGATGGTGGGAATGACCTTGTGCTTTTCCGTGGTAGCCAGGATGAAAATAGCGTAGGACGGCGGCTCTTCGAGGGTCTTCAGGAACGCGTTGAAGGCCTGGTTGGAAAGCATGTGCACCTCGTCGATGATATACACCTTGAATTTGCCATACTGTGGTGGATAGCGTACCTGGTCGATCAGGTTACGGATGTCTTCGACCGAGTTGTTGGATGCCGCGTCCAGTTCGAAGATGTTCAATGAATTGACTTCGGCTTTTTCCTCGAAGCCGTTGATCATTCGGGCGACGATGCGGGCGCAGGTGGTTTTGCCCACGCCGCGCGGACCACAGAACAGGAGGGCCTGGGCCAGTTTGTTGCTGTCGATGGCATTCTTCAGCGTGGTGGTGATGTGTTCCTGGCCCACCACTTCTTCAAAACCAAGCGGGCGATACTTGCGGGCCGAAACAACGAAATGATCCATCGGGGCGGCAAGATAAGGAATAGGATTCTTAGGATTACAGGATTACCGGCCTGAACTGAGTTTATTATGATTTGCCGTTTTAGGCTTGCCGGAATCCGGGATCGTGGCTGCCGGCACCTTGATTGGACCTCACGGGCCGTCCACTTTTGTTACTTTTGCCCATGCCCTCTCCGAAGTACAGCGTTGTCATCCCCGTATATAACCGGCCGGATGAATTGAGGGAGCTTTTGGAAAGCCTGACGAAGCAATTTTTCACGGATTTCGAAGTACTGGTGGTTGAGGATGGTTCGACAAAAAGATCGGAAGACGTAGTCGAACAGTTTTCCAGGCGGCTCAGGATCCAATACTTGACGAAACCCAATACCGGCCCGGGTCCCAGTCGCAATTTTGGATTTGAACATGCCTCGGGGGAGTATTTTGTATTGTTTGACTCCGACTGCGTGCTACCACCGGAGTACTTTGCCATCGTTGAGCGGTACCTCAGTATTCATCCGTTGGATGCCTGGGGTGGACCGGATCGCGGGCGTGAAGACTTTTCATCCTTACAGCAGGCCATGGCCTACACCATGTCGAGTGTACTTACGACAGGCGGCATACGAGGTGGCCGGAACCAGGCTGCTAATTTTCAGCCCCGCAGTTTCAACATGGGCATCAGCCGGAAGGTCTGGGAGGCGACGGGAGGGTTTAAGTTCGACCGGCTCGCCGAAGACATTGAACTCAGCATTCGTATCCGTAAGATGGGATTCAAACTCGGCCTCATTCCCGACGCCTTCGTCTATCATAAGCGCCGTACGGAATTGACGGAGTTTTTTACCCAGGTCGAAGGATTTGGTCGCGGCCGTGTTCGCGTAGGCAAAGCACACCCTGGCGAAGTGAAGCCGGTGCATTGGTTCCCCACTTTTGTCCTGATCGGATTTGTAACCCTGCCCATCATCCTGGTACTCTTCCGCGACCTGGGCATGATCGGCTATACCGTTCTCTTTTTCTATTGGATAGCCATTGCCGTTGACTGTTTCCAGCAAACCAAATCCGTCGCAGCGGCGATGTTAAGCGTCCCCGCGGCGATGGTACAGTTCCTTGGGTATGGGTGGGGGTTTCTCAGTGAAACCTTCAGGCGGGGCTAAGTTAAAATGGGTCTCAATTTTTCCTATATTAGGGATATCCAAATCATATTTATGAACCTTGCTCATCTCACCGTCCTGGTGGCGTTGGTGCTGACTTTTTCCTGCCAGCCACCCGGCACGAAAAACGATTACTTCAACCTGGGGGAGACTGGAATCCGATCGGGTGGAATCCGCATGATCCCGATCCACGGTGGCAAATACAAGGTCTGGACCAAGCGGGTTGGCAATAATCCAACGATCAAGGTGCTGCTGCTTCACGGCGGTCCCGCGGCCACGCATGAGTACTTTGAGAGCTTCGACAGTTTCTTCCAGGCGGAAGGAATAGAATACTACTATTACGATCAACTGGGTTCTTACTACAGTGATCAGCCCAATGACTCATCGCTGTGGACAACGGAACGGTTTGTGGAAGAGGTGGAGGAGGTGCGAAAGGCCCTCGGCTTGAACAACCAGAATTTCTATTTGCTCGGGTCTTCGTGGGGCGGAATCCTTGCCATGGAATATGCGATCAAGTACCAGGAAAATCTGAAAGGCCTGATCATCTCCAACATGATGGCCAGCGCCCCGGAGTACGGTAAGTATGCGGAGGAAGTTCTGGCCAAGCAATTGGATCCGGCTGTATTGAACGAAGTCCGTACGCTCGAGGCTAACAAAGACTTCGGGAATCCACGCTATAGCGAATTGCTGATGAACCATTACTACACCGCTCACATTTGTCATATGCCCATGGATCAATGGCCAGAGCCGGTAAACCGCACCTTCAAACACCTGAACCCCGTGATCTATTCCATGATGCAGGGGCCGAGTGAATTTGGTATTGGCGGCACACTGGTCAATTGGGATCGAAAAGCCGATCTCTCCAATATTAAAGTGCCTACGTTAACGATCGGGGCCAAACATGACACCATGGATCCTGAGCATATGAAGTGGATGTCCACTCAGTTTCCAAAAGGACGCTATCTCTTCTGTCCTAACGGAAGCCATTTGAGCATGTGGGACGATCAGGAACATTATTTTCCTGGCTTGATTCAGTTCTTGAGGGATGTTGATAAGGGAACCATTAATTAGGTTCCTGCTGGCAGGCTTATTTTGACAGGATCAGGTGCCGGGCTATAGCCAAATCCTGAACGGCATTTCCTACTGATTTGAAGATCGTAAGCTCATTCGCCGAAGTCCTCCCGGCTTTTCCTGCAACGATTTCTCCGAGTTCGGCGTAGATGATCCCGGAGGTCAGCCTTCCTTCTTTAATGGGGATCACCACCTCACCGGCCTCGTGCAGCACGGCATCTCGTTGGTCTACAACCAACTTGCCATGGCCTACGACATCCTCGGACAGTTCCCGCATGTGTGGTTTATAGGATCCAATGGCATTGATGTGCACGCCGACCTTGAGGTGCTTGCGTTCGAAGAGAGGTCTTTCGGAATTGGTCGCCGTGCAAATGATGTCCGCCGACTGGAGGTTATCAATGGCGCCCAACGGAATGCATGACACGTTGAATTTGTCGGCAATGCGTTGGCAAAATGCCGACTCCTTTTCCGCAGAAGTGCCGCGGACAAGCACTTGGTTGACATCCCTGGCTGCCAATACGCCAGCCACCTGGCTCGAGGCCTGAACTCCGGTACCGAATACGGCCAACGTGGACGCGTCCTCCCTGGCAAGTGATTGGGTCGCAAGCCCTGATGCGGCCCCCGTACGCAACGCAGTAACGGCAGGGGCATCCAACAAGGCCAGCAGACGACCGTCCGAAGCATCCATGAGCAACATCTGACCTTGTATGGCCGGCAAGGGAGGCGGGTTGTTAGTAAAGACCGACACCATCTTCAACCCAAACAATTTCCATGATGGGGCATAGGAAGGCATGAACAACGCCATCCCTGATTTGTCATCGGTCTCCAGCGCCGTGCGGAGCGGTACCCTGATCTTTCCCTCACTCAGCAATTGAAAGGCTTCGCGCATCAGTTCAATAGCCTTGTCCATACCAATTCGCGCAATGGCCTCAGCAGGGAAAAGTTGCGGGTAGTTCATAATGACGAACTGGTCTGTGTTACGGCTGGACCTCGGCAAACTTCTTCAGCAAAGTCTCGTTCAACTCGTGTTTCCCCTCAAACATGATCTTCGCGGGAGTGATATTGAGTTTTGCCGCCAGATCATCAAATTCCTTCATCCGCTCCTCGTTGAGGAAGTGATCTTGCTTGCCGAGGACGAGAAAAGTCTCTTTGTCCGAAAAGACTTCATGGCCTTTGGTAAAATCCATATCCGGGGGAAACAACCCTGCCCAAAGAATGAGCCGGTTGAAGTGTAGGCGTCCGTCAATGGCCCAACGGCAGGCCGTGGCACAGCCCTGGGAGAAACCGAACAACGTTATAGGTGCCTTCCTGCTCTTCGGATGATCGGCCAACTCACGAGTGAATACGTTGTCGAGATAGGTGATGTAATTTTCAATGTCCATCAACCGGTTTTCGCGCGTCATCCAGGTGGCGCCAACTTTGTTATCAGCCCGGCCGTTGGCGGTTAGTTCCGACAAGTAGAAGCGCGAAAGTCCTTCGGGAGCAATGAGATAAACATGATGTGCCGTGAGAAATTCAAACTTCTTAAGGAAGTATGGGGACAGCTGCCCATAGCCATGAAGGACAATCCAGATTTGTTGTGTGGATTCGTCCAGGGTGCCGGCCGTAAAGTAACGCGCGGCAAAATCAAAACGAGTCTTCTTTTCTTCCACGAGGCGCGTCAGTCCTTCAGGTGGCCGCGATCAAAGCTCAAGGGCAGCAAGGCTTGTGTGGAAGTGCATTTCACCCATTTGTCATTGTCGAACATGACCACCTGGATGGGTTCGCCCTGCTTCTCTTCAAATTCGCGCATGACCTGACGACAGGCTCCGCATGAGCTGGCGTTGGAAAGCTCCTTGTGATTCTTCTTGTGGGCTACGACAGCAATCTTCTTAATAATCGTCCCAGGATATAGCGCTGCGGCAGCGTAAAGGGCTACCCGTTCGGCGCACATACAAAGCGGATACGAGGCATTTTCCTGATTCGACCCGGGCACGTAGGTCCCGTCTTCCAATAACAAGGCGGCACCGACGTGGAACTTGGAGTAAGGTGCATACGCATGTCCTGCAGCTTCCTTGGCTTTATGTACGAGATACTTGGACTCAGCATCGAGGTCTTCCAGTGATGGGAAGAACGTCATCTCCTTCATGGCAACTCAATTAACGTGGATTAGAAAGTTAAACCATTATGGGGAAAATGGGAAATCATTGGGCATTTGCGGATAAATTGCATGAAAATTCAACCCATGCGATCCATCCTTGTCCTTGGTGCCGGCCGTTCCTCCTCCGTACTCATCGATTACTTGCTGGAGCACACAGCAACCGAAGATTGGCGGATAACGGTAGGGGATGTAAGCGAAGCGGCGGCCAGGGAACGGATTGCCAACGCGCCTTTCGGTAAAGCAATCGCCTTTGACGTAAAAAAGGAAGGAGCGGATGCGGTCATTGCGGGTCATGACCTGGTGATCTCCGTATTGCCCGCCATGTTTCATCCGGTGGTGGCCAAGTACTGCCTCAAGCACAAGAAGCACTTGCTCACCGCGAGCTATGTGTCGCCTGATATGAATGCCATGAATCGTGAGGCGAAAAATTCGGGGCTGCTTTTTCTTAATGAGTGCGGCCTGGATCCGGGGATCGATCACATGAGCGCCATGCAGGTGATTGACCGTGTGCGCAGCGAGGGTGGAGATTTGTTTTCCTTTGAATCTTTTACGGGTGGGCTGATCGCGCCTGAAACGGACCCCGGAAATCCATGGCGCTACAAGTTCACCTGGAACCCGCGCAATGTGGTCATGGCTGGTCAAGGCACGGCTAAGTTCCTGCAGGAAGGTCAGTACAAGTACATTCCCTATCAGCAGTTGTTTAAGCGGGTAACACCGGTTGAAGTGCCGGGCTATGGCAAGTATGAAGGATATGCCAACCGCGATTCATTGGGGTATCGTTCGTTGTATGGACTTCAGGACATCAAGACGATGCTTCGCGGGACGTTGCGGCATGAAGGATTCTGCGCTGCCTGGGATGTGCTGGTTCAACTTGGGTGCACCGAAGATACGTACACCATGGAAGGCGTGGAGACCATGACCCACCGTTCTTTTCTCAATTCATTCACCGGTTACCATGCCACGAGAAAACTTGAAGAGAAGATCTCAAAACAAACAGGTGTACCCGTCGATGGTCCCGAGTTCTCAAGGCTCAGGTGGTCAGGACTGTTCGAGGAGACACCGGTTGGCCTCAGTGAGGGAACCCCGGCACAAATTCTTGAACATATCCTCAACAAGAAATGGAAGTTGGATCCACTGGACAAAGACCTGATTGTCATGTGGCACCGGTTTCGCTATGCTAAAGACGGGCATGGCCATGAGGTTCAGGCAACCCTCGTTGCAAAAGGTGACGACGCCGTGCGAACCGCCATGGCCAAAACAGTGGGCCTTCCCCTCGCCATCGCGGCGAAGCTCACCCTGCAAGGAAGAATCAAGGCCAAAGGTGTAGTGGTCCCTGTCACGCAGGAATTCTATCAACCGATTTTGCAAGAGTTGAGGACCCTGGGGATTGAACTTGTTGAAAAGTAGATCCCAAGGCTCAGACGGTTTGGCGTCTGGAAATCGAGAGGATCATACGTAACCTGATTTCCGAAGTTAAGGACGATTGGTGTGGGTACGCCGGGCTTGTCGCCGCATCCGCACCCTGCAGAAGAGGTCATAATCTCGGAAGCATGGCGCTATTCATTAGATTTGCAGCATGAATGTTAAAGAAACCCTCTCCGTCACCCTCATCCTTTTCTCGGTGATTGACATCCTGGGTTCGATTCCGTTTGTAATTCTTATTCGTCAACGGGAGGGTCGTATTTATGCCGAACGGGCCACCCTCATTGCCGCGGCGCTGATGGTGATATTTCTTTACCTCGGCCAATCGGTGCTCCGGCTCTTCGGCCTGGATATTGGATCATTCGCGGTGGCAGGATCTATTGTCATGTTCATTATTGCCATGGAGATGATTCTGGGAATCACCTTGATCAAAGACGACCCGGATGCCCAGGGCAGCGGGTCCATTGTGCCCATCGCCTTTCCGCTGATCGCGGGTGCGGGGACACTAACTACCATACTTTCCCTGCGCGCCGTATATGAAGAGTCCAATATCCTGATTGGCATTCTTCTCAACTCGATCTTTGTGTATATAGTCCTGCGGGCCAGCCCGTGGATGGAGAAGAAAATTGGCAAGTCAGGTTTCGTCATTCTTCGAAAGGTGTTCGGAGTGATTCTTCTGTCCATTGCCGTAAAGATCTTCAAGTCCAACATCTCAATCGGGTGATCAGGCTATACACCGACGGCGCAGCCAAAGGAAACCCGGGCCCCGGAGGTTACGGTGCCATTCTCAAATACGGCAACCACGAGAAGGAATTAAGTCAGGGATTTCGGCTGACGACGAATAACCGCATGGAACTCCTCGCGGTCATAGCGGGATTGGAAGCCATCAGAAAGCACGACATCCCCATTACCATTTATTCTGATTCCAAGTACGTGGTGGAAGCGGTGAAGCAGGGATGGATCTGGGGTTGGGAGAAGAAGGATTTTAAGAACAAGGCCAACCCGGATCTGTGGAAGCGATATATCAAGCTGCATCATAAGTTCAATCCCAGGTTTGTATGGATTCGCGGTCATGCCGGACATCCGGAGAACGAACGTTGCGATCAGTTGGCTGTCGCAGCGGCCGAAGGAGGTGACCTGGAGATTGATTCGGGCTACGAAGCCATTATCGCTGGTTGACTACTTCTTGTTGACGATTGATCAGCGTGCCCCTTTGCGGTAAACGCTACGGCGGGTTTTGCGTTTTGTACTATATTTGCCCTTCATGAAGCGGATTCCCTCCCTGTTTCTCGTGTTGATTGCCTTTGTGTTTGTCACCAAGACAACCGTAACCGCTTTTTTTCCAGGCCTCCCGGTGAAAGTGGCTGCCGTTTCTGATGTGGCGGAAACTGAAGAATCACAAGAGGCGGAAGAAGATGAATCAGGAGTGGATAACAGTATTTCGTCGCCGGAGCCCTTCGCGCCAATCACCTTCCATGCCCGTGAGGCAGCGGCTACGTTTCGCGTATTCCAGTTGCTGACGACTTCTTTCGAGATTCTCTCCCCACCTCCTCAAGCATAGTACGTATCCGTACCACCGGGTGACATGACCTGGTGACCTCTCTTCCTGCTTTCTTTTTTCAAAACTCATTTCCATAGGAGTGGTTATGACCCATAAGATATCATTCAAACCGTTGGACAACCTGTCGCACGATGTGCCGGCGGCGTTGGTCGTTTTCTTGGTTGCGCTTCCGTTGTGTCTGGGCATAGCCCTGGCTTCAGGAGCCCCCTTGTTCTCCGGGCTGATCGCCGGAGTGATTGGTGGAGTCGTGGCCGGCTCGTTAAGCAAATCCGCAGTAAGCGTCAGTGGACCGGCGGCGGGATTGGCAACCATCGTATTTGCAGCCATTCAGGAACTTCATTCATTTCCTTTGTTTCTGTTGGCCGTCATGCTCGCCGGAGCCTTCCAGCTGGCACTGGGGTATCTCCGTGCCGGAACCATCGGCCATTTTTTTCCCGCGGCGGTGATCAAGGGTATGCTGGCCGCCATCGGGCTCATTCTCATTCTCAAACAGATTCCTCACGCCCTCGGCTACGATGCCGACTTCGAGGGGGATGAAAGTTTCTTTCAGAACGACCAGGAAAACACATTCACGGAGATCCTTAATGCATTCGATTTTTTTACACCCGGAGCGATCATCGTTTCGTCGGTGTCACTTATTATTCTGGTGATCTGGAACAAGCCATTCATCCGGCGATTTGCCTGGATGAACTATGTGCCCGGACCCCTGGTCGTGGTGATGATGGGAATAGGGCTGAATGCCATTTTCGTTGCTTACTTCCCAGCCCTGGCTATTCAACCCAGCCACCTGGTTAACCTGGGTGGATTTGATCATGCGGGGAGCCTCCGGCAGGTGATCATATTTCCGGATTTGAACGGGTTGTTCGATCCCCGTGTCTACCGGATAGCCTTGACCATCGCGCTGGTGGCCAGCATCGAGTCGTTGCTGAGTATTGAAGCAGCTGATAAACTCGATCCCTTCCGGCGCATCACGCCGCTGAATACCGAGCTTAAGGCACAGGGCGTCAGCAATATGCTCAGTGGATTCTTTGGCGGCCTTCCGGTAACCGCGGTGATTGTGCGCAGTTCGGCCAATATTATGGCCGGAGGAAGGACCAAGACGGCAGCCATCCTGCATGGATTTTTTCTCGCGTTGATTGTATTGGCAGTTCCTGGCTTGTTGCAGCTAATTCCACTGGCAAGTTTGGCCGGAGTGCTGCTCGTGGTCGGTTACAAGCTGAACACGCCAGCCCTATATCGGCAGACGTACAAGAAGGGCATGGATCAATTCCTTCCGTTTATTGTGACCATCGTGGCGATTCTCTTGTCGGACCTATTGATCGGCATAGCCATCGGGTTTCTGGTAGCGGTGTTCTTTGTGCTTAAGACCAATGTGCAAACGGCTGTGATTGTCGTGAGTGATAACAATCACTTCCTCATCAAGCTCACGAAGGATGTTTCGTTCATCCATAAGGCGCAGTTGCGGAAAGCGTTTGAAAGGGTGCCAGCCAATTCATCCGTTGTTCTCGATACAGGGAAGAGTCAGTTTCTCGATGCGGATATCGTAGAGACGATTGATGATTTTGTGGCCAGCGCACCCTCCAAGTCGATCGAGGTCGAGGTAAAGAGAGCAAACGGCACATCTCATCCCTTTCGGTCAAACGGCGTGGATAACCGTGTAGTTCAAATGAATACGAAGTAAGCTTATGAAATCGTACGAAAAACTGCTGCTGCAGAACAAGGCATGGGCGGCCGAACAGATTGGAAAGGACTCCGACTACTTCGCACGCCTGTCAGAGGTGCAAACGCCGGAATTCCTTTGGATCGGTTGCTCCGACAGTCGCGTACCTGCGAATGAAATTACCAATACGCCCCCCGGGGAGATCTTTGTGCATCGCAACATCGCCAACCTGGTGGTTCATACCGATCTGAACATGCTGAGCGTGCTTCAATATGCTGTTCAGGTACTTAAGGTGAAGCACATTATCGTATGCGGCCACTACGGATGCGGAGGCGTAAGGGCCGCCATGAGCCACAAGAATCTAGGGCTTATCAACAAATGGCTCCGCAACATCAAGGACGTCTACTACTCCCATAAGGACGAACTGCAGGCGATTTCCAATGAAGATGACCGCATTGATCGACTGACTGAACTGAATGTGCAGGAGCAGGTGATGAACCTGGCCAAGTCATCCATTGTGCAAATGGCCTGGCGTGAGCATCAACGTCCGGCGCTCCACGGTTGGGTGTATCGCCTTTCGGATGGTATTCTCCACAACCTGATCAAGATGGACGCCAATACCCCGATTGATCCGGTGTATGAGTATGAGTAATTAGGATAATGGGCTTTGGGAGAAGAAGGTTTAGGTATTAGGCTGAGGCTTCACTGCATTAGGGCTGCAGTTGTCGCCAACGCCTAATACCCAAAGCCCTATTTTAGTGGACAACACAGCTTCCCCCCGCACAAGCCGCCTCGGCGTGGAGTTCGGTTGCATCGTCAGGCTCATAAACGCCGGAGAGGTCGATACGCCGAAGTGATTTTTCCAGTTCCTCGTACCGTTCGCGGGTGATGTCTTCGAAAGGAGGCTGCTTGTAGTTTCCGGTGTCGAAAGGCAGGACGCTGAGGCCGTTGTAGGAGGCTTTGTTCTCCCACATCCATTCACCTACTTCCTTCCATTCATCATCGCGGATGGAAACCGTTGCTGACACGTTGTTGGCATTGTAGCCAAGCCGGTAACCGCGGCGAACCCATTCCAGGTTAAATGTCTTGATACGTTCAAGCAAATCCATGACCGGTTCCGTGCGGAGGATACTGCCTTCCGGCGCCTTCTGTGGAATGCAAACGATCCCTTGCTTTGGGTTCAGCATGTCGTCTTCCAGCAGTTCGGGATGGTTGATCAGCAGGTATTCGTATAATGCCTCGTTCTTCCCGATTCGCATGCGCCGGAGGTAGTAATCGTTATGCCAGGCATGAATGCCCGAGGATGTTCCCAATACCAGCGAACTGGTTCCGGATGGCTTGATGGTGGTACAACGGGCGGCGAACTCAATGCCTATCTTGGCCGAAACTTCGGCGTTGACGTGCCTCACCTCATCGGCGGCTTCTTTCAGATCGAGTTTCATCACCCGGCCGCTGGCAATTCCGGTCATGCCAACGCCGATCAGCGCATCTTGCTCGGTGGTCGTCTTCCAGACGTCGCGGAGGTAGTGGAAGTTGGTGAACCCTGCCTGCAAGGTGCCAAGGAGGGCAGCCGCGCCCGCCCGGGCGTTCAGGTCTTCCTGTGTTTCGACGTCAGAAACATTCACTTCACAGAGGTTGCAGAACTGAAACGGCCTGAGCGCTATCTCGCAGCAGGGGTTGGTACCCCAATCGGGATGGTTGGTGAAGTAGAAACCGGGTTCACCCGCGCCGGACAATTCAATCTTTTTCCAAAGTGCATCGAATTCTTCCTTCGTAGTTTCATCGCGTGAGAGCACTACGGAATTGTTGGCGCGGCCGCGCTGTTCATTGAGTTCCCACCACGGGCCGAACTTGCAGGTCAGCATTTCTTCGTCGTTTGGCGAGAAGAGTGATATCATGGCTGAACGACGAATGCCGCCGGCCAGCACAGCGTTGGCAATGTGGCACATGATATCGTGGCACTCGAGCGGAGTCAGCTGTTGGCCTTCTTCTTTGCGGTCGAGAACTGCGGTGACGTGCGCATGACATACTTTCAGGGGTTCCGGGCCGGGGGCCTTTCCGCCGGCGGTCACCAAACGAGCGCCCTTAGGTCTGATGTCGGAGTAATCAAAGTCGGGCATGGCATCGCTCTGACCGAAGTAGGCCTTCATGATCATTTTGATCGAATCAGCCCATCCTTCAAGGCTGTCACCCACCAGAAACCGCCGATGCTTGAGGGCTTTGTGGATCGGAGGGAGCTCGGCAACATGGTGCTGCTGCACAGAGAAACCTACGCCCGTTCCGCCGAGCAGGAGGAACATGGTTTCAGAAAAGGCGCGCAAGTCATCCACTGGGAGATACGCGCAATTGTAGATGCGGCTGTTATTCTTGGTTATGGGTGGACCGGCAAATTGCATGGCTCGCATGGAAGGGAGGATCTTCTTGTCGAGCACGAACTGCATGCCGTTATGGATTTCATCGGCCAGGTTCGGATAACGCTCTACCATCATGTGCTCATATCGGCCACAGATCTCCGGCCACAGTTCGCGACGGCTTCTCTCCGGTAGGTACCGGGCATACTTCATGTATACGACAATGTCGCTGAGAATTTGCTGGTTAAGTTCCATGGCGGTAGGGTTGGGGTTTAGTTGACGTAAAGTGGTTTTTCCTGTTGTCGGGCCTGCAGGGAGAGCGCTTTTGGGAATAAGAGATTGTTTTCCAAATGCACGTGCATGTGCAAGTCAGTTTCGAATTCCTGCAGGCGACGGTAGAGCGAAGCAAACGAGCTGCAGGCATCGGCCGGGAGGGTGAAGTGATTGCTCACTTCCCGGATACGATGCAGGCAATGGCCAACCAGGTCATGTTCATTTTCCAGCGTGGCGATAACCGGGTTCAGGTTGCTCATGGAGTGGGCCGGAGTGTCGCTAACCGGCAGTAGCCGTGTGCTCTCGCGCACAAGCGCCTGGATGGCGGGAAACAGGACATGTTCCTCGTTGTACATGTGTGCCTGCAAGTCCTTGCTCATTACCTGAAACTGATCCCGGATCTCATGGAGTTCCGCGTGATGGGGGCCATGCCGCGTGCACACTTTGTCAAGGATCGATTGAATCTCCGGCAGCGCCTTCTTCACGTATTGATGATGGTTCTGAATGATGTAGTTGGTCAGCAGATCCAGCGACCAATCCTGCGCCCGGATGGAACCGGTGGCGGCCGGTGCCGGACACTGCAGCGCAGCAAGGACTTGCTCTTCGCTGGCGGCGGCGTGCTTGCAGGCTTCTGCGAAGGATAGCTTCGCGTTGCAGCAATAGTCAATGTGGAACTGTTCGAATACGGGAATTGCACCCGGTAGTTGGTTCACAATCTCTGAGATGGTGGACGAACGAAAGTGCTCGGTGTTCACAGACGGCAGTTGTTGAAAAAATGTCCGGCACGTTGCGTGCCGGGGTTTCGGCAACCGGAATTAAAGGTACGTCAGGCGCCAACAAAAGACCATATTATCCGATTATAAATTGAGAAGAAGATGATAAATGTCATAAATTCAGGGATGTCCGGGCCGATAGTTTTACCCCTTGTCTAACGTTACCGCATGAACACCAGGAAGAAGAGAACCCTGACTGAGCCTTTCAAGATCAAAATGGTCGAGCCCTTGAAGATCACCACGGAGGAGTTTCGCATGAAACGACTTCGCCAGGTAGGCTACAACCCGTTTCAACTGCACTCGGATGATGTGTTCATTGACCTGCTCACCGACAGCGGCACCGGAGCCATGAGCGACCGGCAGTGGGCCGGGATGATGATGGCCGATGAGAGCTACGCGGGAGCGCGCAGTTGGCTAAAATTGGAGGGGGTGGTCAAGGAATTGACAGGTATGCCCCACGTTCTGCCCACGCACCAGGGACGTGCGGCTGAGCGTATTCTCTATGGCCTGCTGGGTGGAAGGGGAAAACTGTTCATCAGCAATACCCATTTTGACACGACGCGCGCCAACATTGAATTTACCGGCGCTGAGGCTATCGACTTGCTCCCGGACGAGGCGCACAACTTTGATAATGACCTCCCCTTCAAGGGAAATCTTGATATAGACAAAGCCAGAAAGATGATCCAGCAACGTGGCCCGGGCAATGTTGCGGCCATTATCATGACGGTCACCAATAATTCATCGGGCGGGCAGCCGGTGAGTATGGAGAACATGCGGCAGGCCCGGGCGCTCTGTGATGAATTCGGAATTTTGCTTGTCATTGATGGGTGCCGCATCGCGGAGAACAGCTACTTCATCCGCCATCGGGAACCTGGCCATCAGTATGAGAGTTATGAACTGATTGCCCGGGAAACACTCCGCCTTGGCGACGCTTTTGTAATGAGTGCGAAGAAGGACGGACTGGTCAATATCGGCGGCCTGCTGGCTCTGAAGGATGATGAACTCGGCAGGAAATGCACCAACCTGCTGATCATATCAGAAGGCTTTACCACGTATGGTGGATTGTCGGGACGGGATTTGGAAGCGATGGCTGTCGGTCTCAAGGAAGTGTTTGACCCGGATTATCTTCACTACCGGATAAAGAGTACCGAGTATCTCGGTGCGCACTTGCGTGCAAAAGGGATTCCCGTTGTCTGGCCGATTGGCGGCCACGCGGTTTATGTGGACGCAGGCAGACTCTACTCAAAGATTCCCGTCGATCAATACCCGGGGCAGGTGCTGGTGTGCGACCTCTATACGCTGGGTGGAATCCGTTGCGTGGAGGTTGGGAGCGTGATGTTTGGCTCCTACGATTCGAATCAGAAGTTGATTCCTGCCAAACATGAATTGATAAGGCTGGCAATTCCGCGGAGGGTTTATACCCAAAGCCACATCGACTACGTCGTCGATGTTTTTGATGATATCCTCGAGCGCCGTAATCAGGAAAAAGGATTGCGCATCACCTATGAGCCGCCGTTCCTGAGACATTTCACGGCGCAGTTTGAACCTGTTGCCTAAATGCACCTCCTGGTTCGAAGACTATTTTCTTACGGATACAGGACGCTCTCTATTTTTAAGGAAAGTCTTTCCTTCGCTGAGATCCTTGGCCAGCTCCTGTATGGTTTTTTCGCTCATCGCCTTTCGGAGGGCCTCCTTGTACGCTTTGACCTGGTTGTGTATCGGACAGGGGAACCTGTCTGAACATTCCTTGAGCCCGATGCCGCATGTGTGCAGCGTATCGGTGCCGTCGATGGCCCTGACAATGGCCGACAAGGGAATAGGTTTTGCCTTTGGCTTCAAAAAGAAACCACCGTTGGGTCCTTTCGTTGATGCGATAATGCCTTCCCGCGACAAGGCCTGTAGGATCTTTGCTGTGAAGGGGACCGGCGAGTCCACTTCCTTGGCGATTTCTTTCAGGCCAAGCTTCTCGCCATGCGTACTCTTGATGGCGATGTAGAGCACGGCTCGTATGGCGTATTCACAGGCTTTTGAAAACATGATGGCGGAGTGTGCCGAAAAATAGCACATTCCGCCTCCATGAACAATTCATCAGAAGAAGATCTGATATTGCAGCACTACCTGTCCACGCGTTCCGGCGTACCGGAAGTCGTTTCCGTTGGGTTCGTAGAATGGACGTTGTTGATAATCGAGTGTGAACTTGCTGGTGTGCCCTTTGAGGAACCAGTTCAGCCCGAGGTCCCAAACGAGAACCGGCTTGTCGAGGCGCTGGTAGTTGGCTGATGTTACCGAGGCGTAAGGCATCAGGGTGCCGTGGCCTTCGCCCAGCAGATCCCGTTTGAGCAGGTACCCGGCCTGCGCATAGATCACCTGGCCCGTGCCAAACATGGGGAAGGCATTTCCCTGACTTCCCGCCGGCATACCGGTAACCGACGTTGCACTTGCCGGATTCATAATGCCGTTGTAACGGAGGTAGCCCGGGCCAAAATTGTAGTCGAAGTACCCCAGGTAAGCCGAAATCGCCGTGCCTTTCTCCGTATTCAATGGCGCATCATAGAAAGCGGCCACCGACATAAGCTTCATGTCGTGAAACGTGTTTTTCAATCCGTCGCCCGTCCACATCGCATTCCGTTGCCGGATGAATCCGGCCTCCAGGTTGAACACCTTGCGTTTGCCGAGGTAGGTTCCCGTCATATACGGCGTGGCGTGAGGTTCTTTGTCCAGAAAATTCCAGATGAAGAATCCCTGGTATTGGAGTTCGTGACCCACTTGTGCGAACGTAGCATTGGGGCTGTTCACGACACTGGTTGGCGTGGTGATCGTTCCATTGGTGGTAATAGGAAACGGGTCGCTCAAGACAACGCGGTAATCCAATCGTCCAAGTTGGCCTCGGGCGAATACGCTAAGTTTGCGGGAGAACTCATCGGTCTGATCGACGGTGGCCTGGGCGAACACGGGCACGTCCATCGTCATGATGGTGCCGATGCTGGGCTGGCTGAACCGCGAGAGACCATTGGCGATTGTAAGACCGCCGCCGAGAATCAGCTTTTCGCTCGCCTTATCCACCTTGTACTCCAGCAACGCATCATGGAAGAAGGCAACCAACTTCCTGTTTCCTGCATTCTGTGCCAGAAAATTGAAGTTGTTCATACCGTATTGAAAGTAGAAGAAGACGCGGTCCGTGATTTGTCCGTATAACTGGAAGCGCGTACGTCGCAAACCAATATCAAACGTGGAAGACGCGGGCTCGCCCAAGACCAGGGTCCCGGGATTGCTTTCGTTTTGCCTCACCCAAAGCTGGTTCAGCAAGGTGAACTTGACGTAATGCGAGCCGGATTCATTAAGCTTATATCGCAGTTCTTCCGTTTCGGCAGGGGTCGTTTGGGCCCAAGAAGCGTAACTTGCGGAGACTAATATCACCGCAAGCAGTAATTTCCCTTGTCTCATGGCCACTTAAACCGTTACGGTAGTCCGCTTCGTAATTATCGCAAGAAAATCTTCGGCAAATTTCTCCGTGTAGAGAATTTCACCCGGGTCCAGCAGATCGCGCTTCTTGTAGAAGAGCAATTTGTTCTTGTGGCATTCGATGTGAATGTCTTCGCGGTTCTCCAGGAACGTCAGGATATCCTCGGTGAAGAACTGGCGTATTTTTTCTTCCTGGTCACCGCGCAGGAAGTACTTCTTGGAAAATACCGGGTGTTCTTTGAAGTCAATGTCCTTGGTTCCTGCCAGTTCAGAGAATTTGCTCATCAGGCCTTCCGGTTCGAGGGCAAAGTCAGGAATGTGCTGTCCAATTTCACTGATGAGCACCAGCGTTATCTGCATTTCCCGTGCCGCTGACAGGGCACCTTCACCAAGCGTTACGTCAGAAACAATGATCCTTGCCTGATCGAGGTATTTCTCGAGGATATTCTCTTCAAACAGCACCTTGACGCCTCGCTGAATGGGAAAGTCCTTGTATTTCATCGCACTTCGAACGCGCTGCGGATAGAAGGAATATTCGTTGGCGTCTGCAAACCGGCGCAGGTCCATCTGGCGTGGACTGAGTTTGATTTCAATCTTGCTTTTGGCCTCAGGATCAAGCTTGCGTGCTGCAAACGGGTGATTTGAGAACGCCTTGAAGTTATCCCATCCCTGCACCGCCAGCGAGCCGCCGCTGTGCTGGTACTCTTCTTCAAAATGGTGCAGGGCTTCCATGAAGGAGTGATCGACGATACGGGCTTCCGAGACATTCAACGTTACTTTCTTTCCGGGAGCCAGTCGATGGAAAAGCTTCTTGTAGCCTATAAGGTTCGAGAAGATAGCCGAGTCCATTACCTTCACCTGGTACTCCCCATTGGATTCAAAGAACTCATACCGCGCCTTGAACAGGCTGCGCAACGGAGCCCCGTTGATAATGTGAAAGAGAAATTTCATCAGGATGCCGGCACCAACGCCGACCAGCAGGTCGGTGGCCACCGTAACAACGATGGTGGTTACAAAAATGACGAGCTGCTCCGATCCGATCCGGTACGTTTTAAAGAATTCATTGGGCGAGGAAAGCCGGTATCCCACCGAAATCAGCAAGGCGGCCAGGGCCGTGTTAGGAATCATTTCAATCACCGGGATGAACGCGGCCATGGCAACCAGCAGGAAGAAACCATGAAAGAAGTTGGCCCACCGGGTGCGGCCGCCAAAGTTGATATTGGCCGAACTACGGGCTACTTCCGAGATCATGGGAAGTCCGCCCAGCAAGGCCGACGCGCCATTGCCGATACCCACAGCTACCAGGTCTTTGTTGGGATTGGAAATGCGTTTCCACGGGTCCAGCCCATCAATGGCTTTTACGGTGAGCAGCGACTCGAGGCTGTTGATAAAGAGAAACATGAGGACGTACTTCCAGAAGATTCCTGTTTCAACCGCTGAGAAGTCAGCATTGAACCCGATGTCGCCCCAGAAGTTGCCGATCTTCACCAAATCAAAGGCCGGCTCTGTGTGCTTGAAATCCATGATCAGGGCCATGGGGATGGTAATGAGCAACACTACCATGGGAGCCGGT
>JAYRNL010000027.1:0-6544 GCA_041912235.1 Cyclobacteriaceae bacterium | reverse complement strand
CCATGGACAGGAACATCATCCACCTGGACTTGGATGCCTTTTTTGTGGCCGTAGAGCGGAAAAACAACCCCAAGCTCAACGGGAGGCCGTTGATTGTGGGGGGCAGCAGCCGTCGCGGGGTGGTGGCGGCCTGCAGCTACGAGGCTCGCCGTTTCGGAGTTCACTCGGCCATGCCCATGTACCTGGCCATGCAGCTCTGCCCCGACGCCACCGTCGTCTCCGGCGACGTGGAAGCGTATAGCCAGCACTCCCACCTGGTCACCGAAGTGATCGCCGACAGCGCGCCGCTGTTTGAGAAAGCCTCCATCGACGAGTTTTACATCGACGCCAGCGGGATGGACCGCTACTTCGGCGCCTTCCGGTGGGCCGTGGAACTGCGCCAGAAAATCATGCGCGAAAGCCGCCTGCCCATCTCGTTGGGCATGTCGGTCAATAAGCTCGTATCGAAAGTGGCCACCGGCGAGTTCAAACCCAACGCCGAAAAGATGATTCCCGTCGGCACGGAACAGGAGTTTCTCGCCCCTCTTTCCGTGGACAAGATCCCCATGATCGGGAAGCAGACGTCGTCGTTCCTCTACGACATGGGTGTGCGCACGGTAGCCACCTTGCGGGAAATGCCGGTAAAATTCCTGGTGAGCGCCTTCGGCAAGAACGGGATGTCGCTTTGGAACAAGGCTCACGGCCTCGACGATTCACCGGTGGTGCCCTATTCCGAGCAGAAATCCATCTCCACCGAGAGTACCTTCGACGAAGACACCATCGACGTGAAGCGGCTGAAATCCATCCTCATCGCCATGGTGGAAAAAGTCACCTTCCAGCTCCGCGACCAGAAGAAGCTGGCCTCCTGCATCACGGTGAAGATCCGTTACTCCAACTTCGATACGGAGACGAAACAAGTGCACGTGCCCTATACCTCGTCCGACAGCTTTGTGCTCAGGACGGTGCTGGAGCTGTTCGACCGGCTATACAACCGGCGCATGCTCATCCGGCTCGTCGGCGTGAGGCTCAGCGGGCTGGTGTTCGGCAACCACCAGATCAGCCTCTTCGAGGATACGGAAGAAGACATCAATCTCTACGAGGCCATCGATTACATCAAACACAAGCATGGATCGGAAAAACTTGTGCGGGCCACCACACTCGGGGTTGGCCGCCGGGTGCGCATGGAGATGAATATGTTCAATGGAAAAATTGTCAAACTCTAATGGTTAAACGTATGGAAACGAAAGCATCCAATGAATTGCTCTTCATCATCTCGCCCCCTCCGGCTATTGCCGAATATGTGGCGATGCTCAAGCAACATGTCCGGCTCGCCATCGGGCACTCCTTTGATGATGAATCCGGCCAGGCGCACATCTCACTCTTTCAGTACCGCGATGCCCGTGCTGAAGACTGGCTCTACCAGATCGACTCGACCATCTCGTCGTTCGCTCCCTTTCACGTGCACATCAAAAACCTGAATTACCGCGACCATGGCACCACGCGGACGATTTACCTTGACGTAGTCCATAAAAATCCCATCTGCGAGATCGTGGAGAAGTTTTCCCGCCCCGAAGGTGAATTCACGCCCTGCATCACGATTGCGAGAAACCTGGATATCAATGATTTTTTCAAGGCCTGGAAAAGTTTAAAGAACCTCTCCTACAGCGACTATTTCCGCTGTGATCATATCACGGTGCTGAAACGATCGCCGAAGCGGTGGATGTATTATATGGATTTGCCCTTGGCGGCTTGAGGAGCAGTGAACGGTGAACAGTGATCGGTGAGCAGTGAACAGTGAACGGTGAACAGTTTCCCGTGACCCGTCCCAGTGCCCAACACAGTCACCGTATCATGTTTACCGGCAAAAAATGATCAGGGAAACCGGGTTGCAGAACGCTGACGTGATCACTGATCTTGGCTGAAAAGAAAAAATCATGACACCCCTCGACATCCTCCAGAAAAAATTTGGTTTCGCGTCATTCCGGCTTCATCAGGAAGCGGCCATCAACGCGGTTCTTGAAAAGAAAGATTGCTTCGTCCTGATGCCCACCGGAGGAGGGAAGTCACTCTGCTACCAGGTGCCTGCCCTCCTCCTCGAGGGGCTCACCCTGGTGATCTCCCCGCTGATCGCGCTCATGAAGGATCAGGTCGACGCCCTGCGCGTCAACGGCATCGAAGCGGCTTACCTGAATTCCACCCAACGGTGGGAAGAGCAACAGGAAATCATCCGGAAGGCAAAAGAGAATCAACTGAAACTTCTCTACATAGCGCCCGAAAGTAACTTCATCAAGCGGCTCAGGGAATTTCCCATCCGGCTGATCGCCATCGATGAAGCGCATTGCATCTCGCACTGGGGTCACGACTTCCGTCCCGAATACCTCAACCTGGCCCAGCTAAAGTACCTCCTGCCGGGCATTCCGATCATCGCACTCACCGCCACGGCCGACCGGCTTACGCGAAAAGATATCGTGGAAAAACTGGGACTCCATGAGCCCTCCCTATTCATCTCCAGTTTCAACCGCGCCAACATCCGGTATACGGTCGATTCCAAGGTGGGCAGCTTCGACAAACTCCTCGACTTCCTGGGCAACCACCGCGAAGAATCGGGCATCGTCTATTGCCTTTCACGCGCTTCCACCGAAGCCTGGGCGGCCAACCTCACGCGGGCAGGCTTCCCCGCACTCGCCTACCACGCCGGCATGGACAAGGATGTACGCGCCACAAACCAGGAGAGGTTTCTCCGCGACGACGTGCGCATCATCGTGGCCACCATCGCCTTCGGCATGGGCATCGACAAATCCAATGTGCGCTTTGTCGTACACATGGACCTTCCTAAAAACATCGAAAGCTACTACCAGGAAACGGGACGGGCAGGGCGCGACGGCCTCCCCAGCGAAGCGTTGCTCTTCTTTTCGTATGGAGACGTCAGCCGCATGCGCACGTTTGTTACCATCGCCGACAACCCCGAACAATCAGCAATCTACCTCCGCAAGCTCGAACAGATGGGCACGTACGGCGAACTGGCCACCTGCCGGCGAAGGTATCTCTTAAACTATTTTGACGAAGACAGCGAACCGTACTGCGGCAACTGCGACATCTGCCTCACCCGGTTTGAGCCTGCCGACACCACGGAGACAGCACGCCGGTTGCTGGAAGCTGTCGCTGCGCTCGATCAGCGCTTTGGCTCCGGTTACGTCATCGACGTTCTCCGCGGATCACAGTCCTCGCGGATACAGGACGCACACAAAACCTTGCCCGTATTCGCTTCAGGAAAGGAAACCGGCAAGGAAGATTGGGTCGTCCTCATCAGGGAACTCATCAGCCAGGGATACCTCTCCAAAACGGCGGGGCAATATCCGGTATTGAAACTCACACCCCACAGTGAACAGGTGCTGAAGGGGATACAAAAGGTGTTCGTGGCCAAACCCAAAGAACAGCTGACCTCGGACAGCCAGGTGATGTACGAACCCGACTTGCTGCGCGAACTCAAACAGATGCGCAAACTGATTGCTGTCAAAGAAAACGTACCGGCCTACCAGATTCTTTCCGATGCCACACTGGTTGAACTGGCCACCTACCTTCCCCAGGACGAAGACGAGATCAGGAAGATTTCAGGATTCGGAGAAGTCAAGGTGGAAAAATTCGGCGACCTGTTCACCCAGATGATCACCTCGTATTGCCTGGCCAATGACCTCACGTCCCGGATCGAACTTCGCCCCGAACGGCAGCGACGCACCAATCGATTGGCCGTAGAACGGGACAATGACTCCAAGCGCGAAAGTCTCCGCCTCTTCCAGGAAGGACTTAGCCTGGAAGACGTGGCGCAAGTTCGTGAACTGGCGGAAAGCACCGTGGAGGCCCATCTCTCCTATTATGTATCGCAAGGAAAGCTGGAGGCCTCGCGCTTTATCGACCTGATGCGGGTGCCTGTCATTCAACAGGCACGCGATAAGGCAGAACGACCCGGGCTCAGCGCCATCAAGGAGATTCTTGGCGATGCATACAGCTACCGCGAGATCCGGATGGCAATCGCTCACCTGGACTATCTCGAGAAACGGGAAGAGAAGTATGTGAATTAGAGTAGGAGTCAGGAGTCAGGAGTCAGAATTCAGGAGTCAGGAAGTTAAGCAGCCCTTGCGCGCTGGCCGCCCCTTCCGGGGGCCGGGGGTGTGGGTTGGAAGGAGTTAATGATCAGCCTGACCGAGGTGTGTCAGGTTGAGCCAAGTTGAAGCCCATGTATGTGAATTGTCATACCGCTTTCAGTTTTAAATACGGCACCTTGTCGGTGTTGGGGTTATTCCATGAGGCGCGGCGCTGTGGAGTGAAAAAGCTGGTATTGACGGAGATCAACAACGTGGCCTCCTACATCGAGATGCTGCGGATCTGCAAGGAAAACAAAACGGTGCCCGGCAGTCAACTCACAGCGTATGGAAAAGAGGGGTATGACCTCGAAATCGCGTTGGGCATCGAATTCCGGCACGAGCATGAGCTACTCTATATCGCGATCGCCAAAAACAACCGGGGATTTGAAAACCTTAACCGCTTCCTCTCACAACACAACGCTGACGGCACTCCCCTTCCCACCCGGGCTCCCCGACTAGCCGACATCTTCATCATCTACCCGTTCGGCCGACTGGAGCCCGACCAACTGTACGAAAATGAATTCATCGGCATCCGTGTGTACGAGCTGACAAGCTTTACATTCTATTCGCCTTACAAAACCTACCCGGACCGGTTCGTGGCTTTACATCCGGTGACTTTCGCTAACCGCATTGATTTCAATACACACCGATTGCTGCGGGCCATCGACAAGAATACCCTGCTTAGCAAACTGCCGGTTCACGAACAGGCACAGCCGGACGAAATCATGATGCCTGAAAACGAACTGGCCGCGCAATACCGGAACTTTCCTGCCCTGGCAGAAAACACCCGACGACTGATTGATCAGTGTGGGATAAACTTTACTTTGGGCACAGACAAAAACAAAAAGAACATCACGGGCAGCGAGACCGGCGACTGGGATCTGCTGGTCACCAAGTCGTGGGAAGGCTTCCAGCAGCGTTACGATGTGAGCCGTCCTGATCTGCGCGAGCGAATCGAGCGTGAACTGAGAATCATCCGTCAAAAAGGGTTTATCGCTTACTACCTGATCGCCTATGACCTAATCCGCTTTGCCAAGGAGAAAGGATTTGATTATGTCGGTCGGGGCAGCGGGGCCAACAGCGTTGTGGCCTATTGCCTGGGCATCACCAACGTCGACCCCATCGAGCTCGATCTCTATTTTGAGCGGTTCCTGAATGCCGAACGCACCTCTCCGCCCGATTTCGACATCGACTTTTCGTGGGATAACCGCGATGAAGTCTACGACTATTTCTTTTCGACTTACGGACGCGACCATGTCTGCCTGCTCGGCACGCACGTGACGTACCAGAAACGATCGGTGCTTCGCGAACTGGGCAAGGTCTTCGGCCTGCCCAAAGAGGAAATCGACCTGATCGTGGAGTTTCCTTCCGAACATCGCGAACGAGACCAGATTACGGAACTCATCTTCCGTTATGCGGACCGCATCAAGGACCTGCCAGCCAATGTATCCATTCACGCAGGCGGCGTGTTGATTACCGAGCAGCCGATTTATGCGTACACCGCCACCGAGCTTCCCCCCAAGGGCTACCCCGTTTCTCAGTTCGAGATGCACAACGCGGAAGACATCGGTATTTTTAAATTCGACATCCTGAGCCAGCGGGGCCTGGGGCACCTGAAAGAAACGGTGCGCCACATCAAGCGCAATCACGACGTCGACGTGGATATCCATCGCTTTGCCGATTTCAAGAAAGACGAAAAAATCCGTGAACTGATGCGCAACAGCAAAGCCATGGGATGCTTCTATGTGGAATCTCCGGCCATGCGGATGTTGCTGGGGAAACTGCGCTGCGAAGATTACCTCACGCTGGTGGCCGCCAGTTCAATCATCCGGCCCGGGGTGGCCCGGTCGGGGATGATGCGCGCCTACATCGAGCGGTTCCACGCGGTACGCAACGGCAGGACCTACGAATCCATCCACCCGACCATGGACGAACTGATGCGCGAAACCTACGGAGTCATGGTGTACCAGGAAGATGTGATCAAGGTGGCGCACCACTTTGCCGGACTGACGCTCACCGAAGCCGATGTACTGCGTCGCGGTATGTCGGGCAAGTACCGCTCCCGCGAGGAGTTCCGTCGCGTGGAGGAGCGCTTCTTCGAAAATTGCCATGCACGGGGGTATCCCAGGAACGTGATCGACCGGGTATGGTATGAAATCGAAAGCTTTTCAGGCTACTCATTTTCGAAAGGGCACTCGGCCAGTTACGCCGTGGAAAGCTACCAGAGCCTGTTCCTGAAAGCGCATTACCCGCTTGAATTCATGGTGGGTGTGATCAACAACTTTGGGGGCTTCTATCGCACGGAGTTCTATTTTCACGAAGCCCGCATGAACGGCGCCGTCATCGAGGCCCCGTGCCTGAACCGCAGCGACTACCTCACTACCATCACCGGTCGCACCATCTATATCGGCTTCATTCACCTG
>JAYRNL010000026.1:0-25655 GCA_041912235.1 Cyclobacteriaceae bacterium | reverse complement strand
TGCCCTGGAAGAGTCAGGGGCGAACCATTACCCTCAAGAATGAAATCAATTTCAGGCTTAACGTGAGCATCACCAACAACCAGACCATCCAGCGAAAAATCGAGGAAGTCAACACCATTACCAACGGGAACCTCAATATTCAGGTGCGTCCCAATGTCAGCTACACGGTCAACAGCAAGTTGAACATTCAGTTCTACGTCGACAGTAACGTCAATGAACCGTATGTGTCCAATTCCTACCCCCGGTCAACCACACGCGTGGGATTCAAGGTGCTCTTCAATCTTTCGCAGTAGGCAGGTTTAAGCCCCGTGACAATAAGGCGACTCATGAATTTCCCGATTAGGGATTTTAGGTCTATTTTTGCTGACCCAATTATTCAACGAAAGCTTTATGAACATCCCCGCAGACCTCAAGTACACCAAAGACCACGAATGGATTCGCCTTCAGGGCAATACAGCCACCGTCGGAATCACTGATTTTGCCCAAAGCGAGCTTGGCGATATTGTATACATCGATATCTCCACGGTAGGAAAAGATGTTAACGAGCACGAAGTGTTCGGAACAGTGGAAGCAGTAAAGACCGTCAGCGACCTTTATATGCCAGTTTCCGGCAAAGTGCTGGAGGTTAACAGCGCCCTGGACGGAAGTCCGGAAAAAGTGAACGGAGATCCTTACGGAGAGGGCTGGATGGTCAAAATTGAAGTGAAGAATTCCGCCGATGTGGCCAAACTGCTCGCGGCTGACCAGTACAAGGAACTTATTGGCAAATAACTTGTTGATCTGTTAAATCAACTGGTAGTGATCGAGCTTCCCGTAATCCCTGAAGAAAATCGCAAACGAAAGCCAAACTGGCTAAAAGTCAAACTTCCAGTAGGGCCCGAGTATGCCAAGGTGCGCCAACTGGTAGACACCCACAAGCTGCACACGATTTGCGAAAGTGGCAATTGCCCAAACATGGGCGAGTGCTGGGGGGCAGGGACAGCCACGTTCATGATTCTTGGAAATGTGTGCACGCGGAGCTGCACATTCTGCGCCGTGGCCACGGGCCGGCCCACCGAATATGATACCGACGAACCGCGACGTGTCGCTGAAGCGATTCGGTTGATGAAAGTCAAGCACGCCGTGATCACCTCCGTTAACCGCGATGAGTTGAAAGATCGCGGCGCTGAAATCTGGTACCAGACCGTTGTCCTCACAAAAAAAGTAAGCCCGGAAACTACCATTGAGACACTGATTCCGGATACCAAGGGAAACTGGGACGCGCTCAGCCGGATGATCGAAGGTGGACAGGAGGTGGTTAGTCACAATATGGAGACGGTAGAACGCATGTACCGCAAGGTCCGTCCCCAGGCAAAATACGAACGGAGCCTGGAGCAGTTGAAGCGCATCCGGGAAGCCGGCAAACGGACCAAGAGCGGTATCATGCTGGGTGTTGGCGAAACAAAAGACGAAGTATTCAAAGCCATGGATGACCTGGCGGCCAACGGTCTCATGATCCTGACGCTGGGCCAATACTTACAGCCCACCAAGATGCATCTCGAGGTCGCGGAGTTCATTCATCCCGATACCTTTGCCCTGTACAAGGAAGAAGGCCTCAAGCGGGGATTAAAGTATGTCGAGTCTGGTCCCCTGGTACGTTCATCCTATCATGCCGAGCGTCACGTGCATGTGCCCATTCATTAACCCGGTAGTTCAGACTCAATAAGCTGCAGCAGCTGCAATTGATTGGCGGCCCTTACCAGGTTTTGATCCGGATAGGTAATGTGATAATACGTATCCCCCCGAAGATAGTCAGCCAGAAAACGAAGGGCCATAATATAGGTCATCATTTTCCCTGCGAAAGGAATTGATCTCCTTTCTGCCTCTGAGAGAACTTTGCCCATTTCAGCCAGGTATCCTGAGAGCAGCCCATCGTACACTTCCTTGCGGAACAAAATCTTTTTCAAATCCTTTTCCTCCTCACTGACCGGGCAAACAAATGTCCGCACCATGTCACCCAGATCGTAAATGAAGTACCCGGGCATCAAGGTGTCCAAATCGATCACGGCCACTGTTTTGAGGGTAGTGCGGTCAAACAATACATTGTTGATCTTCGTGTCGTTGTGAACGATTCTCAGGCGAAGGGAACCGCCGCCGATGAGCCTTTCATATTCATCTACCAGGGAAAAGTGTCTCTCACTTTGTTGAATCAGGGTCCTGGCAATGTTTAATCGATCAAGGGCCGCATTTGCCAGCGATTCCAAAAACTGATCCTTTCTCAATGACAGATCATGAAACCGGGGTATTGTCGGCTGGAACAGGTTCGTATCAATGGCATCAAGGTAGTTACTCAGTCGCCCAAACTCACGGGCTGCCTCATAAGCCATTTCGGGCGAATCCACCTGATCAAACGTAATTGTATTCTTGAGGTAAGGAAATAACCGCCATGGGTAGCCTTCGCTATCGTACTCCATTTCGTTTCCGGCGACGGACTTTATACATGAAACGAAGAGGTAGTTCGGTACTGTCTGGTGGAGAAATGCAGAGGCCACCTTCAGATTCGAAGCGATCAATTCCGGGTGCTTAAATACATTCTTATTTACCCGCTGCAAGACAAAACTCCGATTGCCCCCCAGTCGGTAGGTTTGATGAATGTGGCCGGAGCCGATTCGTTCAATCGAAAAGTCGGCAGCCTGAAGGCCAAACAACGGCAATATCGAGGTCAGGTCAGCCATAGCCTGCATTGTTCGTTCGTCAGGTTGCCTCCGCAAATCACCGTTCCTGTCCTATGGCCACGGAATCGATCCGGGTTCTCGAGAATGGCGGCTATGCCAACCGCTCCTGATGGCTCGGCGACAATTCCCGCATGCGAGTGAATCAATCGCATGGCTTCAATAATGGATTCTTCCCTCACGGTAATAATATCGTCGACCAGGGGGCTCATGTCGGCCAACGCCTCGGGTATGGGGATTCGGACGCCGATGCCATCGGCAATGGTGTTCAAGGTAGGATACGAGACCAGCCGGCCTGTTTTCCACGAATCGGCCATGGCGGGAGCTCCGGCGGCCTGTACAGCGATTCTTTTTGTAACGGGCAACCTGTGCTTTAATACCGACGCAATTCCATTAAACAGCGCCCCATTGCCCAAAGCAATTAGCATTACATCAAGCTGTCCCGCATCCAGTAATTCAAGTCCAATGGTTCCTGCGCCTTCAATGGTCTCAACGGCAAGACCATCTTCTATCATCGGATAACCTTGTGTGCGGGCAACCCGCCGGGCTTCTTCTTTTGCGGCATCAAAATCATGGCCATGGAGAATTACTTCGGCACCCAGGGAACGCATCCTTTCAACCTTGTAAGCATTGGCGGTAGTTGCCGCATAGACCATAAGTCGAATCCCCCTCTTCCTGCAGGCGTAGGCCATGGCTTGACCGAAGTTACCAGCACTGGCACAGAGCAAAGGCGTTCGGTCTGCACGTTGAGAGACAAGAAACTCCGCCCCTCTCCCTTTGAATGATCGTATGGGATTTGTCGTCTCAACTTTCAGCACCACGCGGGTACCAAGCACCGCGTTCAGAGAATCCAACTCATATTGTGGTGTATCCAGGAAGACCGGGTCAATGAACTTCCTGGCGAGACTTATTCGTTCAAGCGAAATCCGGGAAGGCTCCATTAGTCCTGCAGCCGTCAAGGATCAATTACCAGAGCTTGGCCGGATAAACACCCGAACTCACCAATTGCTGAATCTTTGCGGATACTTCCTGTTTGTCCTCCTTGTAGGTAACTCCAAACCAGGTATTACCACCATCGACAATACGAACGCGGCCCGTCTTTTGGCGAATCATCTCATTCACCAGTAGTGCGATATAGAATTCGGCCGATGGATTCTGGATATTCTTGTCAACGAATTCGTGAAACATCTTCTCGGCCAGCGGAAAAATTCCTGGCTGAAAGCCCCAACAATTCATGGAAACGGGTAAGGACGGTTGCAACTCACGTTCCTTGTCACCTTCCTGGGAAAAGATCTTCCCGTCATGCTTCACAATCTTTGCCAGTTCATTGAGCACCTTCAGAAATCCTTCGCTGTCCCGTTCTTCAGCCACCCCCCTGGAGACGCTGCCGTGATCGCTGAGCACATTCTTGAGTGTGTAACCCACCATGGCATGCTCATCCGGGCCGGCAGTCTGGAAAAACTTTGCCAGGGAAGCAAAGGCATCCCGTCCGTAGAAGTCATCAGCATTAATGACACAAAAGGGGCCCTTGATCACCTCATGGCCACAAAGCATGGCGTGTGTAGTTCCCCAGGGTTTCTTGCGATCCACGGTTCCGTATTTGGCAGGAACAAATTTGTCGAGGGACTGTATGACGAAATGCACGTCTGCTTTCCCCTTGAGTTTTGGCAAAAACATCTCCTTGACGGTCTCCAGGATTTCCTGACGGACAACAAAAACAACCTGACCAAACCCAGCCCGCAACGCGTCGAACAGGGAATAGTCCATGATGGTTTCGCCGTTGGGACCAAAGCCGTCAATTTGTTTAATGCCGCCATACCGGCTGCCCATTCCGGCCGCCATGACGAGGAGCGAGAGTTTTTTGTTGCTATTCATGGGAGAAGATTTAGCTGAAAGGAAGCTAGCCTAAAAATACGCATTCAATCGAAACTTTATCTATACTTTAGCAACATGTCAACCAACACCCGACCGGCCAGCTACACGACATCGCTTGTCATTATAGGGGCCTTGTTTTTCATATTCGGATTTGTCACCTGGCTCAATGGCACCTTGATTCCCTTTCTCAAGCTTGCCTGTGACCTATCCGATGCGCAGGCGTTGCTGGTCACTTTTGCCTTCTACATGGCCTATTTTTTTCTGGCTATACCCTCCTCGATGATCCTTGAGAAGACCGGGCTTAAAAACGGGATGTCCCTGGGCCTGGCCGTAATGGCGGCGGGGGCGCTGTTGTTCATTCCGGCTGCCATGAACCGGACCTTTGGAATGTTCCTTGCCGGATTGTTTGTTCAAGGTATGGGTCTTTCGTTACTGCAAACCGCATCCAACCCGTACATCTCGGTTATCGGCCCGCTGGAGAGTGCTGCCAGCCGGATCAGTATCATGGGCATTTGTAACAAGGCGGCCGGTGCGATCAGCCCGCTCATCCTGGGAGCTATCGTATTGCATGGCGCCAGTGAAATTGAGAGTCAAATACAGACCACCAGTGACCTGGTGCTTCGTGCCCAGTTGCAGCAGGACCTTTCTCATCGTGTAATCATGCCCTATGCCATTATGGCGGCCGTGTTGGTTTTGTTGGGAGTCATGATCCGCTACTCCGCGCTGCCCGAAATTGAAGCGGCGCCTGACGATCATCCCGGTGAAGCAAGCCCGCGATCGAGCATCCTCCACCACCCCCATACACTATTGGGCGCGCTTTGCATCTTCGTCTATGTTGGTGTGGAAGTGATGGCGGGAGATGTAATCAGCATTTATGGTCGGGCCATTGGCATTCGCCTCGATGAGGCAAAGAATTTCACCTCGTACACCTTGTGGTCAATGGTTGCCGGCTACATCATTGGAATCATTACTATTCCCAAGTATATCCGGCAGGAACGTGCCCTCGCAATTTCCGCCGTGGTGGGCATGCTCTTCTGCACCCTGGCCTATTTTGCCGAAGGTTACACATCGATTGTATTCATTGCCTTGCTGGGGTTGGCCAATGCGCTCATGTGGCCCGCCATTTTCCCTCTTGCCATCGATGGCCTTGGTCCGCTTACCAAGATAGGGTCAGCGCTGCTCATCATGGGTATTGCCGGAGGTGCGCTGATTCCACAGGTGTACGCGCGGCTCTCTGTTTCCCTGGGGCCTCCATCGGCCTTTTTCTGGATTGTCCTCCCCTGCTACCTGTACATTCTCTATTACGCAATAAAAGGGCATCGTGCAGGCCGAACATCCGCTAAGGCTGTGAATTGAGCATCCGGTCAACCACGCTTACCACCTTTTTCTCACGCTCCTCGTAAGAGCCTGAGACCAGCATGTAGGGAATGTTGCGCCGTTCCAACTCATACCTGAACCTGTCGAACATCTTGTGCCGCTGATCGCCAAGGTCCCGAAGGCCATCCGCGACCCAAGGCACATCGATGTCAAAAAGAAAGTACTGGTCGTAATGAATCTCGCGTTCTATGTGCCCCAACTCATCGGGTATCGAGTGCAAGTAGACATCCGCGTAGATTCCCGTGGTAATGACATCCGTGTCACAAAAAAGCACCCGGTTTGCTGACTTCGACAACGATAACACGCGCTCCGTCTGAGCCCGTGCAATACGGACTATGTCCTCTGGCGAGAATTGGTTGGAACTGATGATTTCTTTGGCCACCTCGGGTACAAATTCCGTATGGTATCGCTCCGCCAATCGCTTTGCCAGCGTGGATTTACCTGTGCTCTCTGGTCCATATAAACAAACCAGTTTAATCCCCTCATTTTTCATCCTGCGGCAGTCTGTTTTGCTTCACGACTCCAATGCCAAATGCCATAAAGGGCGATGATGCAGAAGATTGCATATTCAATTCCGACCAACCGGATCCCCTTGGAAAAATACAAGACCGTCGCCACCAGGTCGGTGAACAACCAGGCAATCCAACATTCCACCTTTTTCTCTACCATCAGGTAGGTCGCTGCGATGCTTGCTGCCAGGACGAAGGAATCTCCATATGGAAATGCACTGGGAAGGCGAAAAAACGCAGGTGCCAGCTCGTGAAGGTTGCTGGCAAAGAAACCCGTAACGAGCGTTGCCAGGCCCGTGAAAACGATGAGCATCATCGATGCTTTTGTGTTAAGCCAACTTGCCTTTAGTTCCTTTCTCCGGTTCTCTTCACCCGGATGAGGATGTGCCCAGCGCCACCACCCCACCAGGTTAGTCAGCAGAAAAAAGACCTGAAGAAACATGTCCGGATAAAGTTGCACCTGGAAGAACAAGAAGAAAAACAAAATCACGTTGATCACCCCGATGGGCCAACTCCAGATATTTCCGCGTGACGATAGCCAGACCGCAATACCCCCGGAAAGCGTTCCGAAGAATTCAAGGTAACTCATCGGATACCCAAGGAAGGTAAAGAAGATGCTGCGGTGATCGAAGAAAAACATGAGCAGCGTTGAATCCCGGCTACAGGCGGATGCAGATGTTCTTAGCTTCGGTGAAGAACCGCATGGCTTCCCACCCGCCTTCCCGTCCTACACCCGACTGTTTGGTTCCCCCAAACGGTGTGCGAAGGTCGCGATAGAGCCAGCAATTGATCCAGACAATTCCGCTCTTCAGTCGTGCCCCTATCCGGTGAGCCCGGGTGAGGTTAGTCGTCCACAGGGTTGCCGACAATCCATACGTGGTTCCGTTTGCCATTCGGATTGCTTCTTCTTCTGAGTCAAAGGGCTGGATAGTCACCACAGGGCCAAATATTTCATCCTGGTTGGTCTTGCATTCCTGCGTAAGCCCGGTAATCACCGTGGGTTCAACAAAGAACCCTTTTGAACAGCGTCCTCCGATGGTTAGCTGCTTCCCGCCGATAAGAATGGTTCCACCTTCTTGCTTTGCCAGGTCGATGTAGGAGAGCACTTTCTTCATGTGCGCCTCCGATACCAAGGCTCCAATCCTGGTCTTCTCATCCAGCGGATCTCCTATAGTCAATTCCTTGGTCTTCTTCACAAAGGCATCGACGAACCTATCCATCAGGGAGCGCTCTACAAGTATTCGGGAACCACAAAGGCAAATTTCGCCCTGGTTGGTGAATGAACTGCTGATCGAAGTGGTAACTGCCCGATCAAAATCGGCATCCGCAAAAATGATGTTGGGATTTTTTCCGCCTAATTCAAGCGATAGTTTCTTCAGCATAGGTCCGGCGCTGGAAGCTATCCGCTTGCCGGTCACCGTGCCGCCAGTGAATGAAATGGCCGGAATATCGGGATGATCGACTATAGCCTGGCCAACTTTTGGTCCCAGGCCGTGCACCACATTGAGGACACCTTCCGGCAGGCCTGCTTCACGGCATAATCCTGTAAACAAGTAGGCTGTCATCGGAGTCAATTCCGACGGCTTGGCTACTACGGCACAACCGACAGCAAGTGCCGGCGCTATCTTCCAGGTGAACAGATACAGCGGCAGGTTCCAGGGAGAGATGCAACCCGCTACACCTACCGGGGTGCGCAGGGTATAGTTCACCGCTTCATTCCCGGAGTTGTGCGCCTCGGATGCCATGTGCATGGTCGCGGTAGCATAGAACCTGATATTGGCGGCTGCCCGGTAGATATCCATGCTTCGTGCCAGTTTTACCGGCTTCCCTTGGTCAATGCTTTCGGCGAGGGCCAGCGCATCGGCATCTCTGTCGATCAAGTCGGCAAGCTTGGCAAGCACGGCATGACGCTCATCGGGCAAACGTCCGGCCCAGTTTTCGAAGGCTGCCTTGGCCGCTTGAACGGCCCTTTCAACATCCCGTTCGTCGGAATCAGGAATGAGGCTGTAAACCTCGCCAGTGGCCGGGTTGATATTATCGAGATAGGCTCCGGAGATCGGGGCCACCCACTGGCCATTGATGTAGTTGGCAATCTTCTCCATATGGAATCAAAGGCTTCCCGTTCTTCCACCATCAACGGGCACGTTGATCCCATTGATATACGCGGCAGCTGGCGTGGCGAGGAATGCTACAGCGGCAGCCACTTCGGCAGGTGAAGCAATCCGGCCGGCAGGAATCTCACTAATCATTTCTTCAATCACTTGCTCCTTGCTCTTCTTTTGCTTTGTCGCGCGGTCGCGAATGATGGTTTCGAGGCGGCCGGTCATGGCAGCGCCAGGCAGCACATTATTGACGGTAATCCCGAACGGTCCCAACTCCGTCGCCAAGGTCTTCGACCAATTGGCCACCGCGCCTCGTATCGTGTTGGAAACGCCGAGTCCCCGAATGGGAATCTTCACCGAGGTGGAAATGATATTGATGATCCGGCCATACCTGGCCTTCTTCATACCGGGCACCAACGCCTGTACCAGGACCTGGTTACAAAGAAGGTGGTTGGCAAACGCTTTTGTGAACTCGTCAAGGGAAGCTGAAAAGACGGGCCCGGCAGGAGGCCCTCCGGTGTTGTTTATCAGAATGTGTACCGTCTCGCTTGACAGGTGTTTTTCGAGCGTTGATTGCAGGCGCTCGGGAAAATTGAAATCGGCCACAAGGCTGTTGTGCATTTGCCCCTTCACTTGCGGAAGTTCCTTGAGGGCATCTTTCAACTTCGCCTTATCGCGCGCCACCAGTGTGACGCTGGCTCCGAGTACCGCCAACTCGATGGCCGATGCCTTGCCGATACCCTGCGTACTGCCGCAAACCAGGGCACGTTTGCCGGTTAGACTGAGTTCCATGGTGATAAAGATAGACTGAAAAGGATTAGATTTACATACTTAACCCGTACGCGATTATGGCCATCCGCAGACCGTTCAACCTAAAGAAATGGATTGAAGAGAATAGACATTTGCTCAAGCCGCCGGTCGGCAACAAGAATCTGTATGCCGATGCCGGTGACTACATTGTCATGATCGTTGCCGGCCCCAATGCCCGCAAGGATTATCACTATAATGAAACCGAGGAACTCTATTATCAGCTGGAGGGTAATATCACGGTCAAGATTCAGGAAGACGGGAAGGCAGTTTCGATTCCCATTAACGAAGGCGATATGTTCCTGCTTCCCGGGAAGGTGCCCCACTCTCCTATTCGAACACCCAACTCCATAGGACTTGTTATCGAATGCAAGCGCCATCCAGAAGAACAGGACGGACTGATGTGGTTTTGTGAGAAGTGCAATAATCCATTGCACCAGTACATCTTTCATCTGAACAACATCGAAACCGATTTCCTTCCGCGCTTCCGTGAATTCTATGGATCCAAAGAGCTCAGGACATGCAAGAAGTGCGGAACCGTTATGGAAGCCGACCCTCGCTTTGTCTGACCATGACCCGAACCGAGATCCAGGGGATGCTGGTGAATAACTATGGCGCCTTTATTGCGCGGTTGCGCCAAATGCCTGGTATCCAGGCCCACATGGCCGGACCCGGTAAATGGAGTCCTGCTCAACAAGCTGAACACCTGGTGAAGAGCGTTCGACCTGTAACGCTGGCCTTTGGACTGCCCCGATTTCTATTGCCGTTGATCTTCGGGAAGGCCAATCGACCCAGCCGTACTTATGATGAGCTGGTGTCCCGTTATAAAGCCAAACTCGCGGCCGGCGGAAAAGCCTCCCGGCCGTTTGTCCCGGGCGTAGCTACCAACCTCAATTCTATTTACCGCCGGTTGGATCGAACCGTCAATAAACTGAATAAACGCATCAACCGCTTCACGGAGGATGATCTTGACCAACTGATTCTTCCTCATCCCTTGCTTGGAAAGCTAACCTTGCGGGAGATGCTGTTCTTTACGGCTTACCATGCCAAACATCATCTCGAGTCAGTGAATTCAACGCACATCACTGAGTAATACCCATGAAGTTCCAACGCGACCCCGCCTTTGCCCGAAACCTTGACCGAATCGATCCACTTCGGAAATTCCGTCGGTTATTTCATATCCCTGTTGTCAATGGGAAGCCCTCGATCTATCTCTGTGGCAACTCACTAGGCCTGGAGCCCCGGTCGGTGAAAAAGTTTCTTTTGGAAGAACTCGACGATTGGGCCAACCTTGGCGTCGAAGGCCATCTGCATGGCCGTCGGCCGTGGTTGTACTATCACCACTTAAGCAAAAAGCCCCTTGCGCGACTGGTGGGTTCCAAGCCTTCCGAAGTGGTGGCCATGAATCAGCTTACGGTCAATCTCCATGTGATGCTGACCACATTCTACCGGCCCACTGCGAGCCGGTTCAAGATCATCATGGAAGCCGGGGCGTTTTCGTCCGATCAATATGCCGTTGAATCCCAGGTCCGGCTGCATCAACTTGACCCCAACGATGCGTTGGTTGAGATCGCCCCCCGAACCGGCGAGCATGGGTTGCGCACGGAGGACATACTTTCCGTGATCCAGAAGCACGGAAGTCAGGTAGCCCTCGTATTGTTCAGCGGGGTCCAGTACTACTCCGGTCAATTCTTCAATCTCAAGGCCATTGCGTCGGCTGCCCATGAGGTGGGCGCTTACGCCGGCTTCGATCTTGCCCATGCTATCGGGAACGTGCCACTTTCCCTCCACAAAGATGGCGCTGACTTCGCCGTGTGGTGCAGTTACAAGTACCTCAATTCGGGTCCAGGGAGCATTGCCGGCGCATTTGTTCATGAACGGCATGCCGTCAGCAACCTGCCCAGAATGGCTGGCTGGTGGGGGCACGACGAGAAAGAGCGCTTCAAAATGAGGAAGGGATTCGTGCCAATTCCGGGGGTGGATGGGTGGCAACTTTCCAACTTCCCTGTGCTGACAGGTGCCGCACACCTGGCGTCATTGGAACTATTTGAAGAAGCAGGCATGAGTGCTCTTCGTAAGAAAAGCATTCAATTGACGAACTACCTGGAATACTTGTTGCAAGCGATCGATTCTGAAGGCCATTCGTTCAGGGTAATCACACCAAAGGATTCCGCTGAACGGGGATGTCAACTTTCCATATTGATGAACCATCAGCGGGGGCACCAGGTCTTTCAGAAAATCACCCGCCGCGGGGTGATTGCCGACTGGCGCGAACCCGACGTCATTCGGATCGCGCCTGTCCCCTTATATAATACATTTGAAGACGTGTTCCGTTTTGTCGAAATTTTCGCTGCTGCCCTGTAAGTACAGCAGCCTGATTTTAGTCATATGATTGATCTGCCGTGCTGGCGAATTTGATGCCTCAACGCTGCGCCCCATGAAGAAGAAACCCCATACCATTAGTATCGTTGGGGCCGGCCTTGTCGGCTCCCTCCTGTCCATTTACCTGGCGCGCCGGGGCTACCAGGTCTCCGTATATGAAAGGCGCTTTGATATGCGCAAGAATTTTCTTGGCGGCGGCCGATCCATCAACCTGGCGTTAAGCAACCGCGGAATCCGTGCCCTTGAAGAAGTGGGGCTTGCGGCTGAAATGCAGAAGCACTCCGTGCCGATGAAGGGGCGACTTATGCATGACGTGAACGGAAAACTCACATTTCAGCCCTATGGCAAAAGCGGACAGTACATCAATTCCATTTCGCGAAGCGGGCTCAACATGTTTCTCATGAACGAAGCCGAGCGGCAGGGTGTGAATTTCTTTTTTGAATACCGATGCATCGATGTCAATCTTGAAAAAACCGAACTGACCTTTCAAAACCAGCACGACATCCGTCATCACCAGTCCGACCTAATCATTGGTGCCGATGGTGCTTATTCCGCCATCCGGGCCGCCCTGCAGATATCCGACCGGTTTGAGTACTCGCAGCACTTTATCGAACACGGATACAAGGAACTGCGGATTCCGCCTGGAAGCCAGGGAGAATTCATGATGGAGCGGGAGGCCCTTCACATCTGGCCGCGGGAAAGCTTCATGTTGATTGCCCTGCCCAACCCCGACGCAACCTTCACGGTAACGCTTTTTTATCCCTTTGAGGGCCCTCAATCCTTCCAACAGTTTCAAACCGAAAACGACGTTCAGGCCTTCTTCGAGAAGACCTTCCCGGATGCAGTGCCGCTCATGCCCTCCCTGCTTGAGGACTTCCGCGACAATCCTACCTCAAGCCTCGTTACCATTCGTTGCAGCCCCTGGGTAAAGAACAGCACCCTGTTGATCGGCGATGCAGCTCACGGTATTGTTCCTTTCTATGGACAGGGTATGAACGCCGGATTCGAAGACTGTTCCGTTCTCAATCAGCTTCTTGACAAGTACGCAGACGATTGGAGCAAGGCGGCCCCTGAATACCAGCGCTTGCGCAAAGGCGATGCCGACGCCATTGCCGAATTGGCCTTGGACAACTTTGTTGAAATGCGCGATCTTGTCGCTGATCCTGACTTTTTGTTAAGAAAGAAGATTGAAGCAAGACTTCACGAGCAATTTCCGAAGCAATGGATACCCCTGTACTCCATGGTGGCCTTCCATGATGAAATCCGTTATAGCGAAGCCCAGGAAATGGGCAGGAGACAAAAGGAGATCATGGACCGTGTGATGCAGACACCAGGTGTTGAGAAGAACTGGGAAGGCCTGAACTTTTCAGATATCGTATCTCAACTTAAGCCGCTTCGATAAGAATCTTGTATTCTTCAAAGCGAACGAGAATATCGCGCACGTAATTGACGGGCTCTTCGCATTTGCAGTAGCCCGCTACGGCTACCGGATCACGATAATACTTCGGATTGGATTTCTGACGAAGAAACATTTCCACGTCTTCCCACCGGGCCGGATCTTTGTCGTATTTCTTGGCCAGGTTTCTGGAATCAATAATATGGGACAGCCCCGCATTGTAAGAGGCCAGCACAAATTTTACCCGCTCATCCGGATCGCGAACATACTTCGACCACAGTTTATCGAGGTATCGCAGGTAACGGACACCTGCCCGCAGGCTTTGGTGAGGATTTGTTCGATCGATGGCTCCGAATTCTGACGCCGTTGCCGGCATAAGTTGCATAAGTCCGACTGCCCCCGCCCATGACTCCGCGTTAGGCCTGAAATTGGACTCCTGGTAAATGACTGCGGCAAGCAGCCGCCAGTCCCACCCCAGGTTCCTGGCCTCCCGCTTGATCTCTTCATCGTAGGGAGAGAGCTTATTCCCGCCAATGGTCGAATAGGCACTGGTGATGCGGATCTGCGACGATCTCGGGTTATTCAGGTACTTGTCATAGAGAATCTTGAATCGGCCACTTTCCTTGATTCCCGCAAGCCAGGTATTTGTTGCTGCCAGCAAATCAGGCGAATTTTTTCGGACGGCCCAGCCAATTTGCTGTGGAAGGCTTAGCACGGTACCAACATCCAGATCAGGATAGTAGATTGAATTAACCATCCCCAGGGTTTGATCCGTAACGGTGAGCTGAATTTCACCCTTCGCCACTCGCTCGATCAGGGATTCCGTCTCCGCGGTTGCGCTGTCTTCTTCCACAAGGATTTCGCCACCAACTTCCTGAGAAAGGTTGTAGAGGCGATCCTTGAAGGCCGACTCATTCATCACGTGCACTTTCTTTCCAATTAACTCCACCGGGTTTCTTATCAGCATCTTTTCAATCCGGTTTGGCGTCATCCGGCGCCAATTGGCAGGCTTGCGTTGAACCAGAACCTGGCAGGTATTGAAATGCGCGTCCGTGAATGAGAGGTATTCTGTCCGCTCTTTGGTAATCGTCAGTGGAAAGGCGATCAAGTCTCCTTCCCCCCGGTTCAAGAGATCTATTGCTTGCTCAATCCCGCTGATGACCTTGATTTTCAGCTCAACGTTTAGCTGTCTTGCGAGGGACTGAAGAAGCTCATATTCAAAGCCCATGGTCTGTCCACGGTAGATGAAGTAGCTGATGGAGTTGTTGTCCACAATGGCCCGAAGGAAGCCGCGCTGACGGATTTGGGCCACGTCGATGGTGACCTCTGGCGTTGTGGTAAAGGAAGGCTCATCACGCTTCCACGTGCAACCGACGAAAAGCAAGAAAAACAGCAGGAAACACCGGTACGGGACTGCTCTTGCCATTATTGAAAGTACGGAAAAGGCCCAAATAACAAAAGAGGCTCCATGAGAGCCTCTTTTGAAGATTGGGTATGCAGAAACCTAGTTAGGGCGCAACACACCGTTGAGGGTATGCAGCACACCACTATTGGTGAGGATATTTGAAGTCGTCACTACGGGATCTGCCACGCCAGTATTTGCGTCCTTTATTGTGTATACCGCCGGCGGGCCTACAGCCACGCCTGCAGTCAGTTTCGGACTGTCAACCAGGGTGGTGAGTACCATTCCATCCGTAAGATCCTGCACCAGGAACCGGCCTGGGACCACGTGATACTTGGTCAATGTGGTCAAATCAGCCAAGGATGGTGTTGTACCGCTGCTCGACGTAAGCGTGGAGATGTAGGTGTAGCACAAAGCTTCTGTAGTCAACGTTGCGTTGAGGGTCAACAAGTAGGCCCTGATTACACCATCATTGGCCTGAAACACTGTAAACTCCGGAAGGGGCGAACTGTTCGGCAGGATAGTCGGTGTTACCCCGGTGTAACGGATCAACGCCGCCAGCAGATCGAAATCGGAATCAGTTGCATCCGAAGATGTTCCGCCAGTTACCGTCGGAGGGTTGGTGTTGTAACTGATGGACAGGCCAAGCGGTGCCAGCACCGTGGTTGTTCCCGGCACGGCCATCACACGATCAACTGTATGTGCTACTCCATTGGAACCCAAGAGATCAAAATTTGTGACGGTAGCTCCATTTGATGCACTATTACCATTCAACCACACGGTTGAGCCTGACTTTGAAATCGACAGCCTGGCGCCGTTTAGCGTGGCAAAGGTCTGCGTACCGGTAATCAGGTTCGAAGTAAGCTTTGAGCTCATGATGTGATAATTGATTACCGGCAACACCGTGCTGACAAAAGAGGCAAGCGTGGGATTGCTGGTGGTTGAAAGTCCATCCAGAAAGGTGATGAGGCTTGTCTCCGTAACCGGCACAGGCAATTGTGCCACATACGTGTTCGCCAGGTAGGTAGTCATCGCCGGGTCCGACGGCGCGAAAATGGTATACGGGCCGGAGTTTGGATTATTCAGTGATGAATAGATTCCAAGTCGCTGGCTTACCGCCGTCCACAAGGTAAAGTTCGCATCCGCCGCCATAGCGGCCGCGATAGAGTTTCCAACCGGGGTTGATGGCGTAGTAAAGTCATCCTGGCAGCTTCCCAGGGTGAGGGCCAATACACCCACCAGCAGAATCCTCCGGGTTATATTCAGTTTTTTCATGGTCATTTTCAATTTGATGGTGGTGGATTAATGGGTGATGATTCCGTGGCCCAAGAGAGGCTGAATGCCGGTCAGGCTGGTAAATCGCCCTCGGATGAACACCGTATAGTTTTTGCCGGGCGTAAAGCTTGCCGCTGCACTGTACGCGATGTTGGTGTATGCTGCATCAAAGGCAACTTCCAGCGTGTAGGCGATTGGCACCCCGGCGGTAGCAATGGCTTGACTGGTAAAAGCCAACACGCCAGCGCTGCGCGACCCAACGTTGGGATTGAATCCACCGGGCTGGCTGACCGGGTTGACGGAGTTGGTGGCTAGCGTAATATTAGCGCCTGCTGTTGGACGCAAGCGCACATAGATCGGGGGACCACCAAAAGTTCCATTCGCATTGGCTGCCGCCGCGATTCCGTTCGAATTGGCAACCGCGTTGATGAGTCGAATGCCAGCATTGGTGGGAGCCGTCGCCCCGGTAAAGGTTAGCGGGTTATCCTGCACGACGTAGAACCTCACACCACCCGGGTCGGTAATGCCAAGCGGTGTGGCTGTGCCCGGAGGGAGTGCCGGTGGGTTTACCGGGTTTCCGTATGCCACCAGGTTTGCATACTCGGTTGCCGTGGAAGGTGTTTGAGCGGCTCCATCCCAGTTAACGCAGGCAGGGCAATTGGCCGGGTTGAGCGAATCCCTACGACTAGCCGAGATCATTTTTCCGGTGTTCGGGTTCCAAAAGGTGACGTCGGCGAAGGAGATGGTCGCCGTCTTCCTGCTCAAACGAACCGGCACAGGCCGGTTGAGGCTGTCAATGGCGATTACGGTATAGTTTGCCAAATGAACGGAAGAAAAGTTGCCAAGGCCGTTTGCGGAGGAGCGGAAGATCAGATCATTCGATCCGACTTTACCCCCAATGGTGCCACTTGTCGCTTTGGCTCGAATGGAAGTATTCGCCGTAAATCCACCCGATACGCCAGGGCTCGCAATCGGTACAACGGTTGGAAGGACTGATCCAATTCCCACGGTGGCTGATCCCAGCTTGATTCCATTAACATAGAAATCAAGGGAGGGTGCATCTACGGTTGCATTGGCAAAACTGAAATTCGATTTGTACGTGGCACCAGGGCTGTAGGTGTTGGCGGATGGCAGCTCAGGTTCACTGCAGCTCAACATGCCGAGAATGACACCCGTTGCCGCCAGGATTGATTTATTTATAGTTTTCATCTGATTCGAAGTTAGAGTGGGTTAGAAAATATAGCGGAAACCAAGCTGCAGCTGCCAGCGGCCACCAGAGGTGGTTGACGTATCATAATTGTACGTCGTCGTCAGTGGTGTACGGTCAGCGTTCAAATCAAATGCATAAATCGGTCGTCCCGTCGTTGCTGCCCATGGAGAACCAATGGTGCTGGCAGGGCCTGCCGTAGCCGTCGGTGAAGCGATGGAGCCAGCGGTGTGGGGTTGCTCGTAGCCCATGAACCGGATCAACTGCGTCCGGGAAGGCGTACGAATCAGGCCCCAGCTGTTGTTCAGCATATTGAGGACGTTGTCTATGTTCAACGAGAACTGAAGCGTGTGACGTTTGCCGTTCACGTTCAGGTAGAAGTCCTGAAGAACGCTCAGGTTCAAACGATCGACCCACGGAGCAAAGGCGCCATTACGCGCTACGTACTTGCCGCGATTGGCGTTCAGGTAACTGTCTTGCTTGATGTAATTGTCCAACTGCGTCCATATCTGGTTCACACTGCGGGCGTCGTTGGCATCGCTGGGCGCCAGAACGATTTCGCTTTGGTTTCTGGGCACATAAATCATGTCGTTACCATTGGTACCGTCGCTGTTCATGTCGCCGCTGTAGACATATGAGTAATTGAAGCCCGTGCGCCCTTCATAGGTCAAGCCGATAGTTGTTCCGAGCTTGTCACCGAGGTATTCAAAGTGGTACGAACCGTAGGCCACGATACGATGCGGGGTGAGGGCGTTGGCATAGGAAAGTCCGGAGTTGTTCGGACCCAACACGTTGGCCTGTGAGGAAAAGATACCACCTGCCGTTGATCCGTTCTGCGGATTGATCTCTCGGGCGTCTGTGTACGTATAGGCGGCCATCAACGTGAAGTCACGCGTGAAGTTCTTCCGGAATTGAGCGGTAATGCTCCACTGGCTTCCCTGATCGGTGTTGTCCAGCACAAGAGCCTGCCCAACTTCACCCGACATGCGGCGATCATTGGAGTATATCTGACGATCAGCACCGGCAGCACCAAAGAGCGGGCGACCGTCGCCGGCTACTGTGGCTACCGCAGGGCGAAGGTTGGCGTCGCGTATGAGTACGGCATTAATGTCTTTGGTGTAAATGAACTCCAACGTACCTACTACACCACCAGGAAGTTTCTGGTCAACGGCCAGGCTGGTTCTCCACACTTGAGGGAACTTGAAGTTCTTGGAAATCGTGTTAACTGCCGGCACGATGGAAGAACGGCCGTAGTTACGGTTAAGCGGATTGGTCACCAACGTAGGATTGCCCTTCACGAGGTCTGAGTAATCCTTTTCAGGAGCCACATAGGGCGTCTGTTGGAAGTTGTAAGGGAAACCATCGCCAGTGAGGTCGAAGGGAACGTTGGTTGACGCAAACTGACCAAAGTAAAGGCCGTTGTTGCTGACGGCGTTCGACAGCCAAACAAAAGGAATCCGGCCGGTTAGAACGCCCGTTCCACCACGGATTTGGGTTGAACGGTCGCCCTGAACATCCCAATTGAAGCCGACACGCGGCGAAAACAGGGGCCGTACTTCCGGCCAACCTCCTACGCGGAGCTTCTCTCCGTTGAAATCAATAGCGTTGAGGTAGTTGTTCTTCGGAAGGTCAGAAAGGTATACAGGGATATCCACACGAAGACCAGCCGTCAATGTCAGGTTCTTTATGCCCTTATAGACATCCTGTGCATAAAAGCCCAACTGAAGCGCTGACCACTTGGCTGCAGTTGCATCCGGTCCACCGGCAACCGACACATATTGAATGTTGTAGTTGGCCGGGCGCTGTGAGGCCGTAGTACCCGGATCGGCATCGGCATAGAAATCAGCAAGGCTGTTATAGCGGTAGTTACCATTTACAACCTGAGTAAACACGTTGTTGAAACGATAGTATTCATTGGCCGTACCGAAGGAGACGGTGTGGTCTTTCAGGTAGATGTTGAAGTTGTCGTTGAATTGAATGACATCCTGATCGAGTTTGTTATTCTTCGTGAACGGATCAGGTCCGAAGGTGGTCATGTTCTGTCCGTTGGGTCCAAGGATATCGACTGTAGCGATGCTGGGTACATCCAAGCCGCCGGCATTCTGGCGGAAGTCGCGGAGGGCGGTATATCCTACCACGAGGTTGTTGGTGAACTTGCCGCCTGCGAAGGTGGAGTTCAACTCGGCCGTACCGGAGTACTGGTTGTTATTGATTCGATAGAAAGAAGAGGAGAATGAAAGGACGTTATTGGTATTACCCCTGCCCCCGGTGGGTCCACCTGTGAATCCGCCTGATCCGCTGGGAAACTGATCCTGGAATGAATTCGTTATGTTCCCGCGGACGGTAAGCTTGTGGTTCTGGTTGATATTGTAATCCAGTCGGACGACATACCGGTTGCTTTCCGTTGCGCGGCTGAAATCCTTGTATTGACCCGGGTCATAATTGTAGTTGTCGATGAGGAACTGGCGAAGTCCGGCCAAACCTGTGGAGGGGTCGCTGTCATCGGTACCCTGGGTGTTTGTGCTGGTGCTGGGTTCACCCGTTTTACGCACCGGGAAGGTGATGAACGGGTCGGTGCGTCGCTCTGCTTCAGCATTGAAGAAGAAGAAGAGTTTGTCTTTGATGATCGGACCTCCGATGCGCACGCCGAAGTTCTTGAAGCTGAAGTCCGGAATCGGGGAGTCAACTCCGTCGATCTTGGTGCCTGCAAAACTTTGCGAGCGGAAGAAATAGTAAGCGGAACCGCTCAATTCATTGGTACCGCTTCGGGTGATCGCGCTGACACCCGCACCAGTGAAGTTTCCTTGGCGGACATCATACGGTGAAAGGGATACCGACATTTCTTGGATGGCATCCATGCTGAACGGAGTGACCGCCGATTGACCGCCCGGGAGGGGGTTCAAACCGAATACGTTGTTCATTGTCGCCCCGTCGATGGTAAGGTTGTTATACAGGTTGCTTCGGCCACCAAAGGAGAATGCACTGCCGCTCGCCTGAGGAGTGAGGCGGGTAATATCCCGGAAGTCGCGGCCAATGGAAGGTAAGCGGGTGATTGAGCGGTTCGAGAAGTTCGACGAAGCGCCGATCTTCTCCGAGTTCAGGATGGCATCCTGCACGCCAGTGATCACAATGGCCTGCAATTCGGTTGCTTCCGAGATCAGCTCATAGTTCAGAATGAGGGTTTGACCCAGTTCAAGGTAAACCTCATCCTGCACTTGTTCTTTATAACCTACGAAGGAGACTTTGACTGTATAAGGGCCGCCTACGCGCATACCCTCGATATTGTAAAGACCGTCGGCCCGTGACGCGGCTCCGTATGTGGTTCCGGAGGGCACGTGTGTTACTACCACGTTGGCACCGGGAATAATCTCCCCAGCTTTGTCTTTGATGATGCCGGTAAGGCTCGCTGTTGTAACACCCTGCGCTGCCACGCCTATTGGAGTTGCGAGCAAGGCTACAACCAGGAACTGTAGAATTCTCCTCATAGTAATTGGGATTAGGTGTAGTGTTGTATTCGGGCAAAACTATGGGATTTGGTGACATCCTGCGTTTACCCAGGGGTTAAATATTACGAACAAAGGATTAACATAAAGTCCAACGAATCAAAGGGCATTTTTGTCTTCTTGTTTGAAAACTTGAAGAATGATGGCCAGGGCTTAAACCTACACTTCAAGTGGTTTAAGGACGCCCAAGTCTCCAACTACGCTGGCGGGATCCCGCTACCTGTACTTTGATTTCGGCACGGCGGTTCTGAGCATGGTGAGCGTCGGTACATTCGACTCCGTCACTGTAGGTATTGAGGATCAATTCCTCGCCAAATCCGAATGCTTTGATCCGTGGTGGCTGAATACCCTTTTCCTTAAAGAAGGCTACAATCGTTGCGGCCCGGCGGTCAGAGAATCGATTGTTCTATTCACGTGTCCCTTGGGCATCTGCATGAGCACCAACATAAAGGGTGGCCGACTTGAGTCGATTGAGACTCCGTACCAATTTACTGAGATCCTTGACGAACTCTGGCCGTGAATAAGGCTTCTATGTGCCTTTGGATGGAAAACATCTTTAAATTTAGCCAATACTATAGATACCAGACCGAACATTACAAGTGACCCTTAAAAAGAACATCTCCAGTGTCATCCTGTGGTCGGTCATCTCAGCCGCGTTCATTGGTCCTGGCACCGTAACCACCGCCGCGTCAGCCGGGGCGTTGTTTCATCTCGATCTACTGTGGGCTGTCGTCTTCTCGACGATCGCCTGCATCATGCTACAAGAGATTTCCGCCAGGCTTACCATCGTCACAGGACTCTCGATGGGTCAGGCGTTGATACGGCGACATGGGCAAGTGCGGGGGCGTTGGTTTAATTTTCTTCTTGGCGGGCCGGTGATCCTTGGATGCGCCGCTTATGAGGCGGGGAACATCCTGGGAGCAGTATCCGGCGTGCAGTTGTTGGCCCCTGCATCTCCTCAGCTTCTAACCATCCTGCTTTCAGCCGTTGTCATGATCGTACTGTGGACAGGCAAACGCGAGGGAATTGGCTGGCTAATGACTTTCCTGGTCGGATTGATGGGGTTGGCCTTCTTCGTTCTTGCCTCCAGTCGACCATTTTCGATTTCCGAATTAATATCGGCCTCCCTGATCCCACAGATTCCTCATGGCGCTGAGTTAGTGGTGCTGGCCCTTGTAGGGACAACCATTGTGCCGTACAACGTGTTCCTCGGTTCCGGTGTCAGCAAAGGTCAAACGGTACCCTTGATGCGCATCGGACTGAGCATTTCAGTTGTCATCGGTGGGTTGATAACGGCCGCGATACTTATAGCAGGAACGGCTGCCCAGTCTTTCAGCAGTTTCTCCGAATTGGCCAAATCCCTTGAGATTGCGCTTGGACCTGTCGGGTCGTTTGCTTTAGGTCTTGGATTGTTTGCTGCCGGATTCTCATCAGCCATCACCTCCCCCTACGCTGCGTCGATCATTGCCTCATCCGTCTTTGCCTGGGATAAATACGGGCAACGCTGGACCTGGATCGGCGTGTTGACTTTTGGGTTCATCGTGGGAATTAGCGGAGTAAAACCCATCCCGGTAATTTTGCTGGTTCAGGCATTGAATGGTCTGGTGCTTCCTTCTCTCACCGCGTTCCTTATTCTTCTTGTCAATGACCGGGCGATCATACCTGTGGCGTATCGTCCTTCCCGGCTTTACAATGTGTTGCTTTTGGTGATATTCAGTGCCGTTCTGATTATGGGGCTGCACAGCATAGATAAATCCATTTCATCCTGGCTTGGCCTGGCCCAGGGACATTACCCATGGATGCTGGGAATTACGCTACTGGCTGCCGCCTGGCTGTCCTACAATCTCCTGCACAGGGATACGACAAAGACAGGCTAAGCGACAATCTCGTCAAACACTTTGACGAAGGATTTCATCTCATCCAGTGTACCGATGCTGACTCGGCACCATTCCTTGTTCTGGTATTCCCAGACCCTGATCTGGTATCCTCGTTTGGCAGTTTCCTCGAGGATCATCTTCCCGCTCTTCGGCGCAGGAAACAATACCACATTGGTGTACGACTTACCGTGGAACCACTTCTTTTTGTCGAGGTAGTCGGTAAAGTAGTTGCGCGCCTCCGCATTCATCTTGCGCGTGTAGGCCATAAATTCGTTGTCTCCCAAACTTGCCTTGGCGGCCGCGATAGCCGCCTGGTTCAGGATCGTTCCCAGTTGATTCTTTTCCAGCCTGGCGATCAATTCCGGCTTGGCCACCGCATAACCGACTCGCAAACCGGCAAGGCCATAAATCTTTGAGAAGGTCCGTGATACAATCACATTGTGACCTTGCTTCACAAGTTCAACCATGGAAAGTTGTTGATCCGGCTCAAGGAATTCGAGATAGGCTTCATCGGAAAACACCGTGGTCTTTTTCGCCATCTCGATGCAGAAGTTCTTCAGCCTGGAGTTGTCGACAACCGTACCCGTGGGGTTATTGGGGTTGACCACAAACAAAATCTTCGTGTCTGGCTTGACCGCTTTAGCCATGGCTTCCAGGTCGTGTGCCATGTATTGATCGAGATCAACCTTATCCCAGCGGGCCTTAAACTTCTCGGCAAAATTCATCAGCATGGGAAATGTGGGCCAGGCGGAAAGAACAGAACCACCCTCCAACCCGACAGTCATTCCCGTGATCGCCAATGCTTCGCCGCTTCCTGCTCCCAGGAAAATGTGATCTGTCGACACACCTTCCTTTGCCGCTATGAGTTGTCGAAGTTCATCGGATTGTTCGAAGGCATAACGGTTACCTTCTGTAACCGACCGTTGTATAGCCTCCCGGGCTTTGGCCGAGGGGCCGTAAGGATTCTCGTTGGAACCAAGCCGGATCATTTTTCCGTTGAGCAGGGAGAACTCAATCTCGGCTGGGCTGAGCGGAGCGGCCATCAGTTCCTGAACCAATGACAGTCCCAAAGGCATGGCGGCGCCGGCAGTCAAAGCAGACTTGAACCAGGCGCGGCGGCTAAGTGATGTGCTCATAAGTTGTTGGGTTGACGCGTAAGGATTAAATGTAACAAATTAATGCGACTTGTTTATCGCCAGGGCGGCCGGCGGGTCGCAGTCACAAATGGCTCGTCATCCAGTACAATCATCGGATCGTTGATATTCTTTGGATGATTGCGTCGTTCCAACCGGTACGAACCACTCCCATGCGTGGTTGACTGGTAGTAGAGCCTGTCTCCCAGAACATACCACGTGCCCGAATCTGTACCCTGCGAAGAAGTGCCGCCGGCAAGATCTTCGGTCTGAACACTCATGGATCGTTCCTCCGTGTAGGTGTAGGTGCCATTTGCGTTCAAGGTGATACACCTGCCCGAGTAGGTATCTGTCGAAGACTTCAAATAGCACCATTGGCCCACCAGGTCGGAAGGATTTTTTCCTTGTTGGGTTGACGAAGGCGTTTGTTTGACCGCAGGCATACGATTATACGACGCCTGCTGACCATTGGCGGTTAATACCAGGCGATTGCTTTTCACCGTGTAAGCAAAGGTCACTACGCCGTTTGTCGTCTCAAGTAACACGTGACCTTGCGAAAGCCTGTAGGGAATAAGCGTTTCATTATAGCGACAAATTCCCTCCGGCCTGAACTCGATAACCTCTCCTTCTCCTGACCAGGCACCAAGCAATTCACCGGCCGTGTTACTGTAGTTAATATCCTTGCTGCCGGCTTTTGCCTCTGCCCTCGAAAAAACCATCGGCGCATCCATATCTCCTCCTGAAATAGTCAGTTGGTTTCCCTGGATTTGATAGGTATAGGCAAGGGTTTCGTTTGAGGTTGCAATGATTATTAGGCTCCCTTCCACCTTGTAATGCAACGCTTCCCCATCCAGCACGCCGCTGCCATCCGTCTGGAGGATCAGCTTATGCGTAACACCGGCCTCGTGGTTCTCCCAGGTTCCCGCCAAGCGGACTTGCTGGGCAAATGAAGGCGCCTGGAATAGGCAAAAGAGAAAGGAAAGAATTCCGGCATGTAATGAAGAGCCCATGGAAGGCTAACGTTACAACACGTTATTTAATTGTTCCTTGATTTTTTCCAGCTCTTCCTTCATCTGCACTACGATCCGCTGGATGTCGGCATCATTGGCTTTTGAACCGATGGTGTTGATCTCCCTCCCTATTTCCTGGGCGATGAACCCCAACTTCTTACCGGAAGCGGTGTCGTTTATCGCCTCAACAAAATAAGACAAGTGAGCGCGCAACCGGACTCGTTCTTCATGGATATCCAATTTTTCAACATAGAAGAGGATCTCCTGTTCCAACCGGTTCTTATCAAAGCCCTCCTCGCCGAAGAAGTCAGAAACATTTCCTTGTATGCGCCTCCTGATCTTCTCCACACGGGCCGGGTCAAGTCTTTCAACCTGGTCGAGCAGCATACCGATTTGGCGGATATAATCCGAAAGCTTGTCCTTCAACACCTTTCCTTCATCTTCGCGGAACGTATTGCACTGGGAGATGGCCGCGTGCAAAGCCTTCATGAGGCCATCGATCGCCGATGGAGGTGCTTTAACATCCGATTCCATGGCGACATCCGGTGAGCGAAGCGCTGTCTCGAACAGGTTGTCATAGGGCGCCATAACCCTGTCTGCCAGTTTCTTCAGTTCCTGATAGTGTGCCACAAACAGCGCTTCATTGTAACGCTGCGGAACCTGATCAACCGCGGGCTTGTCGTAGGATATGATCACAGACACCTTACCCCGATCCAGGCGTTCCTGAATAAGGTTGCGCACTTCGAGATCCTTGTCGGCAAAATCCTGGGGCAACCGGAGGTTCAGGTCCATGAATTTTGAATTCAATGATTTCACTTCGACATGGACTGCGCCATCATCTGTTGTCACGACCGCGTGGCCGTATCCTGTCATGGATCGGAGCATACCTGTTATTTGATGGCAAGTTAATTCAATTCGGCCGAGAAGGATCAAAAATCCAGGCCCACCGAAACCATGATGCGCGGGTCCTTCACTTTGAAGTTTTCCACAGGCCATGCATAGTCGAGTTTGAGGTAGTATCCCAACACCATGGACCGGAACCCAAAACCGTAGCTGTACAGCCACGGATTCAGGTATTGCTTCAGGTCT
>JAYRNL010000025.1:0-65514 GCA_041912235.1 Cyclobacteriaceae bacterium | reverse complement strand
CCAACTGTCCCTGCGGGATTTGTGTGAGGTAGGCCAGCTCGTCAATGGACAGGTTTCGTTTTTTGTCGCGCATGAGGGTAAGCAGGTTTCGCTCATCCTCGGGAAGAGGGTCCAGCTCAAGAGAAAGCTGAGTTTTCTTGACGATCTGATCCTGGCTCCAGTTCATCATGTATTCCAGGTCTTTGGCGGATGTCAGCAAGCTGGCTTTGTTTGTCTTGATGAGTTGATTGCAGCCAAGCGAATAGGGGCTGTGGATGTTTCCCGGGATGGCAAATACATCGCGGTTGTAGGAATTGGCAATATCCGCGGTAATGAGTGCGCCGCCCCGGTCACCTGCTTCAACGACGACGAGGGCATCGCTCATGCCGGCGATAATCCGGTTTCGCTGGGGAAAGTTGTGTGCGTCCGGTTGGGTTCCAAAATGGTTCTCGGTCACCAAGGCTCCCTGGTCGATCATCCGTGACGCCGTTTCGTGATGGGCAGAGGGGTAAATGACATCGAGGCCGCTGCCAAGGACGGCAACAGTGGAGAGTCCGTGCTTGAGGGCTTCCTTGTGTGCCTGGATGTCGATGCCATACGCCAATCCGCTGATCACCATAACCTGGCAGGAGGCCAGGCCGCGCACCAGTTCGTCGACGCAGGCTTTGCCATACGGCGTGGCTTTGCGCGTACCTACGATGCCGACGGTTCGCGGGTGGTTAAGATTCGTATTTCCCTTTACATAGAGAATGGAGGGTGCATCTTCGATGGACTTGAGCCGGATGGGATATGCGGCATCGGTGTAGAAGAGCAGTTGTACATTTTCCTTTTCAACTTTGCGCAACGTGTCTTCTGCCTGCCTGAGCGATCGCCCGCTGATGATGGCATCGGTGGTGACTTTCCCGATTCCCGGTATCCGAAGGAGCTTGTTGCGCGTCTGGTGAAATACTTCCGTTGCCGACCCACAATAGCTGATCAGTTGTTTGATCAGCACGTCGCCGACACCGGGAACAAAGTGTAAGGCTAAAAAATAGACGCGCTCCTGGTCCATGCGGGTGGACAGGCAAGTAACGCAATCAGGCTACGGAAGAAGCGGTCCGGGGGTGCCGGATTTCCTGACAATTTAGACTTCCTAGTGGAGGCGTTCGCGGATTTCGCTGAGGAAAGTGCGGATGTTGCGCAGGGTGTCGATCATCTCCATCTTGTCTTTGATGGCCATGGCGTCGTTTTTGAGCATTTCCTTGGCGCCGCTAAGGGTGAAACCCTTCTCCTTGACCAGGTGGTAGATCACCCGGATCTGTTCGATGTCTTCTTTGGTAAACTGTCGGTTGCCTTTGCGGTTCTTCTTGGGCTGAAGAATGTCGAACTCCGTTTCCCAGAAGCGAATCAATGAAGGAGCTACGTTAAACTGCTCGGCTACTTCACCGATCGAGTAGTAGAGCTTCTCAATTTCCTTTTCCTTGTAGGCCATTCGTTCGCTTACTGTGTTCGTTGTGCGGCAGTTACACGCACTGATGCAAAGTAGCAATTCTTTTGATCTTCAAACAAAGAAGCCAGTTTAATTTCTATCGACAAGATGTCAACATGTTGTCTTGTGGAAATCCATACAACGGCATTCGATACAAACATGATCTTCATCAACCGCGCGTATGGCTGCAAGTGCATTGGTGATGACATAACAGAAGCCGATGATTTTCAGTGGGTTTGTTTCATTAATGAAGCGGAAGGGCGTAATTTTGACCCTTTGTTAACCATACACAGTTTTTTTTCCCTTTGACCCTTACTCGGCACTGAAGTTTGATGAACTCCGCAACTATACGATCCAGGTTTCTGGAATTCTTTGCCAGCAAGGGGCACCAAATCGTGCCCTCTGCGCCCCTGGTATTGAAGAATGACCCGACATTACTGTTCACTAACTCGGGAATGGTCCAATTCAAAGACTATTTCCTGGGGAATGCTGTCCCATCAAGTAAAAGAATCGCCGATACGCAGAAATGTCTGCGCGTCAGCGGCAAGCATAACGACCTGGAGGATGTAGGTCTGGATACCTACCACCATACGATGTTCGAAATGTTGGGCAACTGGTCTTTCGGCGACTACTTCAAAGCGGAAGCCATCGCCTGGGGATGGGAATTGCTCACCAAGGTCTACGGGCTCCCGCCTGACCGTTTGTATGTGACGGTGTTTGGCGGCGACAAGGGCGACAATCTCCCTGTCGATGAAGAGGCTGAGCGGTTGTGGAAGCCCATTGTGGGGCCGGACCGGATTCTTTACGGAAAGAAGAAGGACAATTTTTGGGAAATGGGTGATGTGGGTCCTTGCGGCCCGTGCTCTGAGATTCATATCGACATGCGCCCCGAGGAGGAAGTCAGGAAAGTGCCCGGGCGCTCGCTGGTCAATACAGACAATCCCCGCGTTATCGAGATCTGGAACCTGGTTTTCATACAATTCAACCGACTGGCTTCCGGAGCGCTTGAGCCATTGCCCGAAAAGCACGTGGACACCGGGATGGGATTTGAACGCCTGTGCATGGCCATTCAGGGCAAGACGTCAACCTACGACACGGACGTCTTCAGCCCACTCATGGAGTTCATCGGCAAGCACGCCAACATCCCTTACGGAACATCCACCAAAACGGATGTGGCTATTCGCGTCATGGCGGACCACGTTCGGGCTGTTTCGTTCGCTATCGCCGATGGTCAACTGCCTTCGAATACCGGAGCCGGATATGTCATTCGTCGTATCCTGCGACGGGCCGTGCGTTACGGATTCTCGTACCTCAATTTCAAAGAGCCTTTCCTCCACCGCCTGGTGTCGTTGCTGGCCGTGCAGATGAAAGATGCGTTTCCCGAACTGCATGCCCAGGCCGATTACGTGAGCCGGGTCATCCACGAAGAGGAACAATCCTTCCTGCGGACACTTGAATTGGGCATCAAGCGCTTCGAGAGCTATGTGGGAACAGCAACCGGCAAAGAGATCGCCGGTGACTTCGCCTTTGAGCTTAATGACACGTTCGGATTTCCGGTAGACCTTACCTCCCTGCTTGCCCGAGAGCGCGGGTTTACGGTTGACCAGAAGGGATTTGAAGCTGCCATGCGGGAGCAAAAGGCGCGTTCACGTTCTGACGCTTCAAAAGAAACGGGCGACTGGACAGTCGTGACGGAAGGGGACAAGCCCGAATTTATAGGCTATGAACACCTTCGGGCAAATTCGCGCCTGCTTAAATACCGGAAGGTGAAGCAAAAGAACAAGGAGTTGTTCCAACTGGTATTTGATAAGACACCCTTCTACGCTGAAAGTGGCGGCCAGGTAGGCGATACAGGATTCATCCACTCGGGGGGGAAGAAGGTCCCCATCCTGGATACCCGCAAGGAGAATGAGTTGATCATCCACCTGACGGAATCACTCCCGGCCGAGCCGGAATCGACGCTGGAGTTGGTGGTGGACGACCGCCGCCGGAAAATGACCATGAATAATCACTCGGCCACGCACTTGCTTCACGCGGCGCTGCGACGCGTGCTTGGAAAACACGTGGAACAAAAAGGGTCGCTGGTCAATGACCAGGTTCTGCGCTTTGACTTCTCCCATTTTGCGGCGCTGACTCCCAAGGAGGTAGAGCGCATTGAGCAGATGGTCAATGAAAAGATTCGTGAGAATATTCCCATCGACGAGCAGCGCAATGTCCCCATTGAAAAGGCGAAGAGCCTGGGAGCGATGGCTTTGTTTGGAGAGAAATACGGAGAATTTGTGCGGGTCATTACTTTCGATCCGGGCTATTCCATCGAGTTGTGCGGTGGAACGCATGTGCGCGCCACCGGGAGCATTGGTTTTTTCAAGATCGTATCCGAGAGTTCCGTGGCCGCAGGGGTGCGAAGAATCGAGGCCGTGACTGCGGAAGGGGCCCGCGAATACGTCAACCGGCAACTGGCTATGTTAAGCGAGGTGAAAGACTTGCTTCGACATCCAAAAGATGTGATCACCTCACTCGGCAACCTGATTGAGGACCGGCAACAGTTGGAGAAGAAGGTGGAAGCATTCAACCAGGAGCGTGCCAACCAGGTGCGGGAGAGTTTGGCCCGGTCCGCCCGGGAGAAAGACGGGGTTTCACTGATCTCGGCAAGGGTTTCGTTGCCTGATGCTGAGTCGGTGAAGAACGTGGCCTACGGTCTGCGCAATCAATATGAGAACCTCCTCCTGATCATGGCCGCCGATGTGGCGGGCAAACCCATGGTGGCGGTCATGCTGGGCGAGAAGCTGGCTCAAACCGGTAAGTACCACGCCGGGAACCTCGTGAAAGAACTTGCCCGTGAGATCGATGGCGGCGGCGGAGGCCAGCCTTTTTATGCAACGGCAGGAGGCAAGAACATCGCGGGGCTCGATCGGGTACTTACCCGCGCGCAGGAGTTGATTGGCTGAAGCTTCTCCGATGGACGAGCTCATCCGGGATTCATATGATGTAGTTATTGGACTGGAAATCCATGTCCAACTCAACACCCGCAGCAAAATCTTCAGCCCGGATGCCGTTTCGTTTGCGCAAGAACCCAACACGCAGGCAGGCGAAATAACCCTTGCTTACCCGGGCACCTTGCCCAAACTCAATCGCGAGGTGGTGAATCTCGCCCTGCGGATGGCTGTAGCTTGCCGTTCGTCGATAAACAGGCTCCAGTTGTTCGATCGGAAGAACTACTTCTACCCGGACCTACCCAAAGGATATCAGCTCACGCAGGATCGCGCTCCCTTGTGTCGCGGAGGACACCTCGCTGTGCCGACGCGAAGTGGATTATTGCGTATCGAACTGGAGAAGATTCACATGGAGGAAGACGCCGGGAAGTTGCTGCACCGGGATGGCAGCGATGAGTCGCTGGTCGATTTTAACCGGGCGGGCGTGCCGTTACTTGAAATAGTTACTCGTCCGGTTATTCATTCAGCGACAGACGCGGCCGCGGCGCTTACGGAAGTAAGAAAGCTGGTGCGGTTCCTGGGCATATCGGATGGCAACATGGAGGAAGGTTCACTTCGCTGCGACGCCAACGTGTCGATCCGGCCCAAGGGAACCCAACCGCTGGGAAGGAAAGTTGAAATCAAGAACCTCAATTCCATCCGCAACCTTAGCCACGCGATTGAATATGACGTGGAGCGGCAGATTGGCTTGTCGGAGGCAGGACTTCCGGTTGTGTCCGAGACCCGTGGCTATGATGCCGAATCAGGCCGGACCTTCCCCCAGCGCACCAAAGAAGAACTCAGCGACTACCGCTACTTTCCGGATCCTGATCTTGTTCCCCTGATAGTCGACTCAACCTGGCTGGACGAAATTCGTGCGGCCATGCCAACCCTCCCGGACGAATGGTTTCACCGGCTGACGAGCGAGTATGGACTATCTGCCACTGACGCGCTGACCCTGACGGAAACGCCTGAAGGAATTCAATACTTCGATGAACTATGCCGTGAAGGGGTGCGTTACAAAGCGGCAGCTAACTGGATGATTGGCCCCGTTAGATCGATACTCAATGAGCGTGGGTGGTCCGTGGCTGAATTTCCGTTGCGGCCTTCAAGGATGGCGGGAATCATTGGCCTGGTAGAATCGGAGCAGGTAAGTTTTTCAGCGGCAGCGCAACGGTTGCTTCCGGCCATGGTGGCGTCACCCCAGGAAGAGCCTGCCGGGATGGCCAATTCGCTCGGCCTGTTGAAGGTGCGGGATGAGGGTATGCTGGAAAGTGTGGTAGACGAAGTAATCCGTGAATTCCCGTTGAAGGTGGAAGAATATCACAAAGGCAAGAAGGGAATTGTGGCTATGTTTATGGGCGAAGTGATGAAGCGCACTTCAGGAAAAGCCGATCCCGTGAAAGCGAATGAATTAATAACACGAAAATTGGATTCGAGATGAAGAACAGACAGATATGGATGGTACTCGTGGTGGTGATCCTCGCGGGTTGCGGCGGCACGGAGAAGAAGCAAGAGCCGGGGTGGGATGTTACGCTCCGTGGCAAGGTCAATTATCCGCAAGCCGGGCTGATTCTCATTTCAGAAATGCGTCAGGGAACTTCAGCGCGCAAGCCGATACAGGACACCATTCAACTCAATAGCGACAATACCTTTGAAAAGAAGCTGAGAATCAGCGAGCCTGGATATTTCCGCATTGACTTCTACCAGAACCAGGTTGTGGATGTAATCCTCGACAAGCGTGACCTTGAAGTTACCGTCGATGGCAACAGCCCGGGAGGAGCCGTATCAGTGAAAGGCTCACCTGACCTCGATCTGATTGAGAAGGTGCAACAGGTGACGGCCGAAGCTCAGCAATCTGAAGCGGCAAGAGCCATTGAGGCTGAGTTTCAGGTGGCTGTACAAAAGAATGATAAAGAGCGCATTGAACAATTACAGGAGCAATATCTTGGATTGATGGTCAAGGCATCCGACGAGGTCGCGGCTATTCTCCGCAGTCAGCCGCCTTCACTGGGACTGATCCACTTGCTCCAGAACAGCAATACGCTCGATCCTGATAAATACACGGATGTATTTACGGAGGCTGCTGAGAAATTCAAGCGCGAATGGCCGGACGTACAGTACGCAAAGGACTTTGTTGCCTTCGTGGAGAAAGTGAGAATCACCGCGGTGGGTCAACCCGCCCCGGAGATATCCCTGCCAGACCCGAATGGCAAAGTGGTTACACTCTCTTCCTTTCGAGGCAAATATGTGCTCGTCGATTTCTGGGCCAAGTGGTGCGGTCCCTGCCGCCGCGAGAACCCGAACGTCGTAAAGGCTTATCAATCGTTCAGGAACAAGAATTTTGAAATCCTGGGCGTGTCACTCGACCGGACCCGCGCCGATTGGCTCCAGGCCATCGCCGAAGACGGTCTTACCTGGAATCATGTTTCCGATCTGAAGTACTTCGAGTCGAAGGCAGCGCACGACTACAACATCAATGGAATCCCATTCTCGGTGTTGGTGGATCCCAACGGGGTTATCATCGCGAAAAACCTTCGTGGCAATGCCCTGCACAAGAAGCTCGCCGAAGTGCTGAATTGAAAAATCAGGTCAGTAGGCAGTAAAGACAAATGCGAGAAGGTTGGCGCCCATCTGCAGGGCTTCCTTGCGCTTGCTTTCCGGATCGTTGTGAATCCGTTGATCCTCCCAGCCGTTGCCCAGGTCGCACTCATACGAGTAGAACGCTACCAGTCGCCCTTCGTAGATCAGTCCAAAACCCTGGGAGGGTTTTCCATCGTGCTCATGAATCTTGGGCAGCCCTTTCGGAAAGTCGAACTTTTGGTGGTAGACGGGATGATCAAACGGCAATTCGACCAGGTCCAATTCCGGGAATACCTTTTTTAATTCGATGCGGACAAATTTGTCGAGGCCGTAGTTGTCATCGATGTGAAGGAAACCACCGCCGATGAGGTAGTTCCTCAGGTTCTCCGCTTCTTCCGGGGTGAAGACCACATTGCCGTGCCCTGTCATATACACATAAGGGTAGGAGAAGAGATCCCGGCTTCCTACATCTACCGCATCTTCTTCGGGAGCGAGGTTCATGCCAAGTTGCTCATTGCAAAACTTGATGAGGTTGGGAAGTGCCGTCTTGTTGGCATACCAGTCGCCGCCACCGCCATAGCGCAGCTTGGCGATCTTCACCTGGCTGAAGCCGAGGACCGGGGTTACCATCCAAAGGGTCAGGACCATCAATCCTAGTAAAAAATGCCTTTTCAGGGTTTTGGCGTACATTTTGCGATGTTTGCGAAATAATTTCAGACCCCGGCTTAAACCTGGCGGGGCATTGACCATCTAACCGACAAAACAACAAAAAACCGACCATGAAAACTATGTCAACCAGGACAGCCATGAAGGCCCTCAGCATGAGCGCCCTTGCCCTGTTTCTGTTCTTCACCTCCTGTAAAGAGCAAGACACGATCGCCTTCTCGGCGGATGACAATTCCAATCTGCAAAGCGAGGCCAGCATTGATGCCCAGGCAGAAGACATCTCTGACATGTCAGGCGTTGCGATGTCAGCCGATGCCGGCACGGTGACCGGCGGGCGTACCGGAGAAGTTGCTGGTGTTGCCAGGGACATCAAGAGTTCGATTAATGACACGCGCTTCACCTGTGCTACCGTGACCTTGACATTCGCTGCGGACAACAACCCGCTCGATCCCGCACTGATACATGGCTACATTGTAATTGATTTTGGCACGGGATGTACCGGACCCAACGGCCGGGTGCGCAAAGGAAAGATCAACGTTGAATTCAAAGGCCGTCGCTTCATGCCCGGATCCATGGTGACCATCACTACGGACGGCTATTCCGTGGATGGCATCAAGATCGATGGCACGCGTACCGAGATGAACTCAACGGGCAGCACCGAAGAAGCCCCCAAATTCACGATCACAGAAGACGTCACCGTGACTTTCCTGGACAACACCACAGCGACCCGCACCTCGACCCGTACGCGCACCTGGAACCGCGCTGCCAACCCGCTGCAGGACAGCTGGTCGGTGACCGGAAGCGCCACCGGCACTACCCGTAAGGGTGTGGAGTACGTGATGACAATCACCAACCCGCTGATTTTCAAGAGAGAGTGCGCAATCCTCAGCAAAATGGTTCTCCCGGTTCAGGGTACCAAAGAGCTGATCGTGGGCACCAAGAAGATCACTACAGACTTTGGTGATGGTTCCTGCAACACGACAATAACCATTACCGTCAACGGCCGCTCGAAAGAGATCAACGTGTCGCCGACCGGTGATTGACCCTATCGAACTGGTTTTAGGAAAGCCGTCCCGACATCGTCGGGGCGGTTTTTTGTTTTTTGCCCCCGACAGGAATTCTCGACCAGTTGTACTTTATTTGTAACCCATGCAGCAATACCTCGATCTGATGCGGGATATCCTTGAGAAAGGTACCCGAAAGACAGACAGAACGGGCACCGGCACCATCTCCGTATTTGGACGGCAGATGCATTTCGACCTTCAAGCGGGATTTCCGATGGTCACCACTAAGAAGCTGCATCTCAAGTCGATAATCTATGAGTTGTTGTGGTTCCTCAGGGGTGATACGAACATCAAGTACCTCAACGATCACGGCGTGACCATTTGGGATGAATGGGCGGACGAGCGCGGGGAGTTGGGTCCCGTCTATGGCTCTCAGTGGAGGAGCTGGCCTGCGCCAAATGGTGAACACATTGACCAGATCGCCAAGGTGGTCAAACAAATAAAAGAAAAGCCCGACTCACGACGCCATCTCGTCACTGCCTGGAATCCTGCCGAAGTCGATAAGATGGCCCTGCCTCCCTGCCACGCTTTGTTCCAGTTTTACGTCGCCGACGGAACCCTTTCATGCCAATTGTATCAACGCAGCGCCGACTATTTTCTTGGGGTGCCCTTTAACATAGCCAGCTACGCGCTGCTCACGCACATGATGGCGCAACAGTGTGATCTTCAGCCAGGTACCTTTGTTTGGGCCGGGGGCGATGTGCATCTATACCTGAACCATTTAGATCAGGTTAACCTCCAGTTATCACGAAAACCGTACGATCTCCCAACGCTCAAGATCCACCGGCGGCCCGCATCGATCTTTGATTACCAGTATGAGGATTTTGAGATCGTCAATTATCAAAGTCACCCGTCCATTAAGGCTCCCATTGCCGTCTGAATAACCCTCCTGCTTGGTTTAGCCCCCTTATGTCCTATTTTTGTGGCCTTTTATGAGGAAATAGGTAATACCTACATCCTTTTGGGTGAAATTCCGTATTGACAAGGCGTATGCAGGAGAAAAGCAGTGTTTTCGACATGATCGGACCGGTAATGATCGGCCCTTCCAGTTCGCACACTGCCGGTGTGGTTCGAATTGGACTTGCCGCCCACAAGGTCCTCGGGGGAACTCCCGAAGAGGCTGAAATCACGTTTTACAACTCTTTCGCCCGCACCTATGAAGGTCATGGTAGCGACCGCGCCATTCTGGCCGGCCTCATGGGCTTTAGGACAGACGACAAGCGTATCAAGGAGGCTATTGACTTGGCACCGAAGGCCGGGCTGAACTTTAAGTTCAAATCCATCGGCAACGCGTCGACGTTTCACCCCAACTCGTTGCGCGTCAAGGTCCGCAAAGGGGAGAAGACGGTGGAGGTCCTGGGTGAAAGCCTGGGAGGGGGGATTGTCAATATTGCGCAAGTCAACGGCTTTAAAGCCGGGTTCAGCGCCAACCTTCATACGGTCATTATCACGGCGGGTGATGTGAAGGGCAGCGTGGCCTTCATCGCCAATGTGCTCGCCAATGATGATTGCAACATAGCCACCATGTCGGTTTCGCGCCGCGGCAAGTTCGACCTCGCCTGCCTGGTTTTGGAAATGGACTCTGGTATCCGGCCTGTAACATTGGAGTACCTGAAGAGTCTTAGTTGGGTAAAAGAAGTCATTTACATCCCTGAAATCTGAACTGATAAATCTGATGAATGTTATGCTACGAGTTGTCGCCGCATTTTTGATCTTGTCCTTTGGAGCCGTTGATGCGGCCGCCCAGGAAGTGAAGAAATGGACGCTGAAAGAGTGTGTCGATCTGGCCCTGGAGAAGAACCTGCGCATCAAGCGCGGTGTATACGGTGTGGAAACGGCCAAGGCCAACCTGCTTCAGGCCAAAGGTCAGTTTCTTCCTACCTTAAATGCCTTCGGATCATATACCAAGAACTATGGCCGGGCCCTTAACCCGACCACCAACCTGTTCGTCGACCGAAACTCTACCACCATTTCTCCTTCCGTATCCGGCAACTTGCCTCTCTTTCAGGGATTGCGGATTCAGAACTCGTTCCGGCAGAGTCAGCGGGATATGGAGGCTTCCAATGAAGACCTTCAGAAAGCCAAGAACGATGTGATTCTGAATGTGGTTTCTCTGTATATCAACGTAATCTTCAACAAGGAGCTGTTTGAAAACTCCAAGTACCAGTTGAATTCAAGCCTGCAGCAACTTGACCGAATCAAGAAGCAGGTGGAGGCGGGTTCGCTGGCAATGACCAATCAACTCAACCAGGAGGCGACGGTGGCCACCAATGAACTGAATACCATCAACCAGGAAAACGCCCTGAACCTTTCTATTCTTCAGCTAAAGCAGGCCATGCAGCTGCCGGCTTCCGAGTCGTTGGACGTCGATATACCGGAGATCCCTGCCGAAGACCTTGTACTCGACAACAATGCCGAAGCTATTTATCAGATGGCGGTGGCCACCATGCCTGAAATCAAGGCGAGCCTGCTTCGCGTTCAAAGTGCTGATTACGCCTTGAAGGCTAACCGCGGTTCTTATGTTCCGCGCCTGGGCTTGGCCGCGTCGGTTTCTTCGAACTCCAGCGATCTCAACTCACGCCGTTCGGTGTCCTCCGACGGCACGTATACGGTGGGCACAACACCCGTTGGCCAGACCGGTGTCAGCAACGACTTTGTGTATCCGCTCAACTACAACACGACGATTGTTGAAGAAAAGTATACCCATGCACAGCAATTGGAAGACAACGTATTCAGGAACTTCTCTCTGCAGCTCAACATCCCGATTCTCAATGGTTTTGCTACGAGGTCAAGTGTGCAGCGCGCAAAAATCAACCGGGAGTTGGCTGAAATCACGGTGAAGGAAACGCAAAACACCCTTCGTCAAACCATTGAAACGGCATACAACGACGCCCTTGCCTCGGTGCGGTCGTACAACGCCACTACGAAGCAGGTGCACGCCCAGGAAGAGGCCTTCCGCATGAACAAGCAGCGCTTCGATGTCGGCGCCCTGAGCATCATCGAATACCAGGTCTCCGAAAACGACCTGTTCCGCGCCAAGTCCGACCTGACGCGCGCGAAGTACAACTTCATCTTCCGCAAGAAGGTGCTGGACTTTTACCAGGGCAAACCGATCGAATACTAAACCTTACCTCTAACTATATCCAAGAATGGCAAAGCAGCAAAAAAAGAAATCCGGCAAACTCATGTACTACCTGATCGGGGGAGTAGTCGTCCTGATCGTGTTTCTCTTCATCGCCAAATCGGCCGGGTGGATTGGTAAGGGTAAGGAGCTTGAAGTGGAAATGGCTAAAGCCAAACGCACTACTATTGTGGAAAAAGTGAGCGCGTCAGGCACGGTCCAGCCGGTCATAGAAGTAAAACTCGCACCCGAAGTTTCCGGTGAGATCATTGAACTCGATGTAGAAGACGGCGACTCGGTGAGACTGGGCAAGCCGTTGGTGAAGATCCGTCCGGACACCTGGCAAAGCCAGCTCGAGCGTTCGGAAGCAGCCTTGAGTCAACAGAAAGCCAACCTCGAAGCATCCAGGTCCAACCTGAGCCGTTCAGAGGCTCAATTCGCTCGCGTTGAGGCCGAATACAAGCGCCAGGAGCGTTTGTGGAAGGAGAAGGTGATCTCGGAAGCCGACTGGCAGCTGGCCAAGCAAAACTATGAGGTAGCCAAGAATGACCTTGCCAGCGCCAAGCAAAGCGTGGAGGCGGCCCGTTACATCGTAAGCAGCACGGAAGCCTCGGTAAAAGAATCGCGTGAGAACGTTCGCAAGACAACCGTTGTGGCGCCACTCACCGGCGTGGTTTCCAAGCTCAGTGTGAAGAAAGGCGAGCGGGTGGTAGGTACGGCCACGATGGGAGGTACCGAAATGCTCCGTATTGCCGATCTCAACAAGATGGAAGTGCGTGTGAATGTTAATGAGAACGATATCGTTCGCGTTCACCTCAACGACTCGGTTCTCATCGATGTCGACGCGTATCAAAACACGGGCAAGCAGTTCAAAGGCCTGGTAACCAATATCGCCAATACGGCACGCGACAAGGCGTCGGCCGATGCGATCACCGAATTTGAAGTCAGGATACTTATCCTCGGCAGTTCCTATGCAGACCTGGTTAAGGCCGGCAACCGCTATCCTTTCCGCCCCGGCATGACGGCCAGCGTGGAAATCCTTACTAACCGGCGCGTCAATGTCTTGTCGGTTCCGCTTGCCGCGGTGACCACGCGCTCTCCCGACGAAAAACAGCAGGGTGCGGGCGGCCCTCCCCAGGACGGCGGAGGCAACAATAACAGCAACCGCGTGGTGGTGGATGCCAGCAAGAAAGTGGAGAAGAAGGCCGACAAAATCGTTGTGTTTATCAACGAGGGCGGCAAGGCCAAGATGGTGGAAGTCAAGACCGGCATCAGCGATTATGACAACATTGAGATTCTCTCAGGTATATCTGACAGCACAACGGTCGTAACCGGCCCTTTCCTAGCCGTTTCCAAGCGGCTCAAGGATGGTGATGAAATCAAGAGCGCCGAAAAAGGGAAGGGTGGACCCGGCGATAAAGACAAGCAAGAGGCCAAGAACTAGCAACCCCTGAACCCCGCCATCAAGCGGGGTTCTTTATTACCTTTAAGCCATGATCAAACATCCCTGGCATGAAGCGCCCACAGGCCGCCTTGTGCCCGAATTTGTGAATGGGATCATCGAGATCTCCACGGGCATGCGCGCCAAGTACGAAGTCGACAAAGAGACCGGCTTGTTGAAGCTGGATCGCGTGCTATACTCGTCGGTCTACTATCCTGCCAACTATGGATTCATTCCGCAGACACTCGGTGAGGACATGGATCCGCTTGACATCATGATCCTGTCGCTGGTACCCATTCAGCCGCTCTGCCTGGTTCCTGCCCGCGTCATCGGGGTCATGCGAATGATTGACCACGGGCTGGAAGACGAGAAAATCCTCGCCGTAGCCGAAAAGGACGCCAGCGTTGGTCACCTCAACGATGTGCATGAGTTGCCGCCGCACTTCCGGGTGGAACTAAAGGAATTCTTTGAAACCTACAAAAGACTTGAAAACAAAGTGGTGACCGTTCCTGATTTCCAGGACAAAGCAACGGCCATGACGATCATCAGGAAGGCCATGCAATACTACCAGGATTCCCGTCCGACGCTTCCCGGCTTCAAGGCATGAAAGAAGATCCTTCGGTACTGATCATTCAGACGGCGTTCCTTGGTGATGTTGTTCTCGCCACGGCCTTAATCGAATCCATCTGCACGCAGTTGCCCAACGCTTCGGTGGATTTCGTGGTGCGCCGCGGAAATGAAGAATTGCTCCTGGGCCACCCCAAACTCAGGAAGGTGTATGTGTTCGACAAGCGTGAGAAATACAAGAGCCTGCTGGCGATGACTTCTGCATTCCGTAAGGTGGGCTATGATTGGGTGATCAACGTTCAACGTTTTGCAACTACAGGAATCATGACCGTATTGTCGGGAGGGAAAATGACAATCGGCTTCGATAAGAATCCGCTGTCGTTCCTCTTCACAAAACGGGTTGCCCATGACATCGGGGAAGTGCATGAGGTGTCGCGGAACCTGAGCCTTCTGGGACCACTGGGTATACAAATGGCGGCCCGGCCAAGACTCTATCCCTCGGCGGGCCAATTTGCCTCGGTGAAGTCGTACCAGGCAAAACCGTACGTTACCGTTTCACCTGCCTCGGTGTGGTACACCAAGCAGTGGCCGGAAAAGCAATGGGTCGACCTTTTGGGCCAATTGAACGGATTTTCCGTCTACTTGCTGGGCGCAAAGGATGATGTCGCCTTGTGCGATCGAATTGTTGCAATCACCCCACACCCCCTCGTGACCAACCTCGCCGGCAAGTTGTCGCTATTGGAGTCGGCCGCACTGATGAGCGGTGCGCGCATGAATTTCGTTAATGATTCCGCGCCGCTTCACCTGGCCTCGGCGATGAATGCGCCGGTGACGGCTGTATTCTGCTCTACCGTCCCTGATTTTGGTTTCGGACCGCTGTCGGACAAATCCTATGTGGTTCAAACCGAGGAAAAGCTCGAATGCCGCCCCTGTGGATTACACGGTTATCGCGAGTGCCCCAAGGGACATTTTCGTTGCGCAACTGGAATCAAAACAGAGCAGATGATGGTGGGTTTGGGTAAATAAGAAGTAAGCAGTAAATCAACTAGTCAAGCGCCTTCTTCTGAGGCTTAACCCAAACACTTCTTGGAGCTTACTAACTTCAGAATTCCTTCAAATGCTTGTACACTTTATGCATAGGCATTCCCATAACCGTGAAGTAAGAGCCATTGATCTTCTCGATGCCCACCATCCCCAGCCAGTCCTGGGCGCCGTACGATCCGGCCTTATCGAAAGGCTGGCAGGTGTCAACGTAATACTCAATCTCCTGTTGATTCAGCTTTCGAAATGTCACGCGCGTGGTGTCGTCAAATAGGTCCAGCTTGTCGGCAGAAAGCAGGCACACAGCAGTGATTACTTTGTGTGTCTTGCCGGCCAATTGACTGAGCATTCGGATGGCATCCTTTCGATCCGCGGGTTTGTTAAGGATACTCCCGCCAAGTATAACCACCGTATCTGCCGTGATGACGATCTCATTGGTAATCCGGTTGCTGAATGCCTTTGCCTTTTCCTCAGCGAGGTATCGGGGTACCATTTCCGCAGGCATGTGATCGGGAAACCTTTCGTCGTGACTGGGCGCTTCAACCTTGAAGGTGTACCCGGCTTCCTTCATGAGGAACTGCCTCCTCGGACTGGTTGAGGCGAGGATGAGTGGACGTGCGAGGTTCATCATGCGAATGGCGAATAAGGAGGATTGGCGAAATCTTCCTCGCGGATGGAACTAAACAGGAACCCGCAGATGATCTTCGGGTAGAAGTACGTGGACTTTTGGGGCATCGTGAAGCCGCTTTGACACACCCGCTTAACTTCCTCCATCGACACATCTTTGGTAATGATGGCGAGTTGCACTTCACCCCGCTCCACTTTCGCCAGGCAATCGGCGAAACTCCGGTCAAAGCTGATGTTTGGCGACTGCCGTTGCTCTCTGCCTGGAATGCCGAGCGCTTTTTCAATGATATAGTGGTGCATCACCGTCAGGTCAAGGCGTTTGATTTCATCGGGGAAAGGCCAATCGAAATCGAGAAAGGATTCCGGGTTCAGGCGGACCTTGTAACTGTTATCCTTGAACACCAGTCCAAAAGCCCAGGGTTTGCCCAGGATGATCTCGTACAGTGTATCCGGATCTTCAATGGGCTTGATGGTAAAGAAGGGTGCCAATTTCCGCAGCACTTTTTCTTCGGAGAAGTCATCTAGCCCATGAATCAGGCGGTGGGTGGGAAGAATCCGCAAATCATCGGACTCCATGTTGGAAAGGAACATCAGGTGGTAGTTGAAGCCTTCCTTTCCCGTGCTGGTCCTCGAGAGGAGCCGGTGCTTAAGTACCAGCGAACTTTCATAGCGGTGGTGACCATCCGCAAGGATGACCGTCTTATCCGCCAATAGGTCGATGAACTGTTTCACGGCTGCGGCATCCTGAATGATTCCCAGGACATCCTTCACCCCTTGATAGTCCTCGGTTTCATAAATGGGATCTGCGATCGCCTGATCCATGTACTTCTCGAGGGTGAAGGTGGGGTCAGAATACAGACCGTGGGTGGGACTGGCGTGAAGGAGCGTTTTTTGCAGCAGGGCAATGCGGTCGTTGACGGCACGTGGGATCGTGTTCTCGTGGCGCAGGATCACTTTGTCGTCCCAGTCGTGGGCGCGGATGTGGCAGATGAAGCCCTTGCGGCAATACTGACGCGGCGATCCCGGCAGCGTGAAGTACTGGTAATACACATAGATCGCCGGCAAGGGATCCTGCACCAATACCCCATCGCGCTTCCACTGATCCAGCGTTGCGGCGGCTGCTTCAGCGGGGTCTGCGCCCAGTGGAACAGAAAGGTGGATGCTGTTAAGTGGGTTCTTGTACAGGGTCTGTCTTTGTTTGTCCGAGACGACATCGAAGAGGGGCGACGTAAGAGTTTCAATATCCTGGCTGAGGGCCGGATTGTAACGGAACGCACGAAAGGGTTGGATCTCAGCCATGACAGAAAGTCAAATCATTGAAGCCTCTTCTTCTTCCATTGGCTGACGGGTGCGTGCGCAACGGTGCCAGCCGGCCGCGGCTTATTTCCCTGGAACGCGCTCGCTGCGAGGGCAGCAGCGACCAGGTCCTGCGACGCCTCCTTTGAAGAGGATTTCAGCAATTCAGGTTTGAAGTGCGTTTCAACAAACTTGGTATCAAATTTTCCGCTGCGGAAAGCGGGATGCTCCATCACGAATCGGCAGAAACCCAGTGTAGTTTCTACGCCGGTGATCTGGTAGTCATCGATGGCCCGAATGGTTTTTTCAATGGCCGCCTCGCGCGACCCGGCATGACAGATCATTTTGGCGATCATGGGATCGTAGAAAAAGGAAATAGCCATCCCTTCTTCGAAGCCATCATCTACACGGATGCCGTGCCCTTGGGGGCGGCGGTAGGTTTTCAATGTTCCAATATCCGGGAGGAAGTTGTTTGTCGGATCTTCCGCATACACCCTTACCTCGATGGCGTGGCCGTTTATTCGAACATCTTTTTGTTCCAGGGGCAGTTTCTGGCCTTCGGCAATCCGGATTTGCAGGCGCACCAGGTCCAGCCCGGTAATCTGCTCTGTCACCGGATGTTCCACCTGAAGGCGTGTGTTCATTTCCAGAAAATAGAAATTCATTTTGTCGTCGAGGATGAATTCGACGGTGCCCGCATTGAAGTAGCCGCATGATTTGGCCGCATTCACAGCCGCCTCGCCCATTTTCTGGCGAAGTTCGGGGGTAAGCACCGAGGAAGGAGCCTCTTCAACGACTTTCTGGTGTCGTCGTTGGATCGAGCACTCCCGCTCAAACAAGTGGATGATATTACCATGCTGATCCCCCAGGATTTGAAACTCGATGTGCCGGGGTTGGGAGACATACTTCTCAATGAATACTGACCCGTCGCCGAAAGCTGAGGTGGCCTCGCTCACGGCGCGTTCCATCTGTTCTTCAAACTCACCTTCACCGTTGACGACCCGCATGCCCTTGCCACCGCCGCCCGCGCTGGCCTTGATAAGAACCGGGTATCCTATCTGTTTGGCGAGTTTCTTGGCCTCGGCTATGTCGGTGATCGGGGTGGATGTGCCGGGCACGAGGGGAACATTGAATTTCGATGCCGCATTCTTCGCAGCGATCTTGTTGCCCATGATCCGGATGGCTTCGGGCGGCGGACCGACAAAGATCAAACCGGCGTCGATCACTTCCTGGGCAAAGTCTTCATTTTCAGAAAGGAATCCGTAACCGGGGTGGATGGCGTCGGCTCCTGTTTCCCTGGCAGCGGCGATAATTTTGTCGTGACGCAGGTAGGATTCGGCAGAAGGCGGAGGGCCAATGCAAATGGATTCGTCGGCAAAGCGAACGTGCAACGCGTGCCGATCGGCGTCGCTGTACACAGCAACCGTTTGAATGCCCATTTCTTTGGCACTGCGCAAGACACGCAGCGCAATTTCTCCGCGATTGGCGACGAGGAGCTTCCTGATCTTTCGTTCCTTCATGAATACACCGCTAGGTCCTGCAAGAAATCAGAAAACAGGCAGAATTCAAGACAGGTGGGGCCGAATTAAGGAACTTTCCTGTTTTTCCGCTATTTTTGCGAAAATTTCAACGAAACCACCCGAAATCATGGTAGTCGACCTGTTTGATAAACTCAAAATGGAGGCTGGCCCGCTGGCCAAATATTCACACCTTCCCGACGATTATTTCTTCTTCCCCAAACTCGATGGTGAGATCGGCCCAAGAATGAAATTCAACGGCCGCGAGGTTCTCAACTGGAGCCTCAACAACTACCTCGGACTGGCTAACCACCCGGAAGTACGTAAGGCAGATGCCGATGCCACAGCCCAATACGGACTGGCCAGCCCCATGGGGGCCCGCATGATGTCCGGTAACTCCTTGAATCACCTGGAGTTCGAACGCCAACTGGCGCAGTTTGTAGGCAAGGAAGATGCCCAGTTGCTCAACTTTGGCTATCAGGGAGTCTTCTCCACCATCGACGCATTGGTTGATCGAAAGGATGTTATCGTATATGATGCCGAGTGTCATGCCTGCATAATCGACGGTGTTCGTCTGCACCTGGGTAAGCGGTTTGTATACCCGCACAACAATATGGAGAACCTGGAGAAGCAACTCCAGCGCGCCACGAAGCTTGCTGATGAAACGGGCGGCGGTATCCTGGTAATCACCGAGGGCGTATTCGGCATGTCGGGGGATATGGGCGACCTTAAAGGTATTGTCGGGCTGAAGAAGAAGTACAAGTTCCGTTTGCTCGTCGATGACGCACACGGGTTCGGAACGATGGGCAAGACCGGAGCGGGCGCTGGCGAGGAGCAGGGTGTCCAGGATCAGATCGACCTGTATTTCTCCACGTTTGCCAAGTCGATGGCCAGCATCGGGGCCTTCATCGCCGGTGACAAGAAGATTCTCAAGTACCTCCGTTATACCACCCGGTCTCAAATCTATGCCAAGAGTTTGCCGATGCCTTTGGTCATCGGGGGCATGAAAAGGCTGGAACTGCTTCGCACCAAGCCTGAGCTTAAGAACAAGCTCTGGGAAATTGTAAACGCCGTGCAGGACGGCCTTCGTGACCGCGGTTTCTACCTGGGCCCCACGAAGTCGCCGGTAACGCCTGTGCTCTTCAAGGGTGGGGTGGGCGAGGCGGCCAACATGGCTATGGACCTCCGCGAGAACTTCCATATTTTCTGCTCTGTGGTGATCTATCCCGTTGTGCCTAAGGATGTTATCATGTTCAGAATCATCCCCACGGCAGCCCATTCCCTGGATGATGTGGAGGAAACCCTGACCGCTTTTTCGAAGCTGAAGCAGAAGTTGGATGAGGGAATCTACCGCCGTGAGGAGCTGGTTTCTGTGACAAAAGGTGCCTAAAAGAGCTAAAAAATGATGATTGTCCCTTGTTTTTGACCTGTTTTACATAACTTAGCGATAACAAAATCCCTTGTTTTTAACCCTAAACTAAATAGCAATGAAAAAATTCGAAGAACTGAAAAGCCTGATTGCCTCCATCGAAACCGATGCTGACAAATTCTATAATAAGGGCAACAGTGCTGCAGGAACCCGTGTTCGCAAGGGCATGCAGGACCTCAAGAATCTTGCTCAGGCCATTCGCGCTGAAGTACAGGAGCTGAAGAACAAGGAGAAGTAATCCTTTTGACCATAGCGGCTTAGAACCGCGCAGAAAGGGATTCCAGTCTACTGGAGTCCCTTTTTTGTTGCCTGGTAGATGGTGCGGATTCTGTGCACCAGGTTATCCGAAGCCTGGACCAGTGGCAGTCGTACGTTTGAACCGCAGACTCCCATTTCATGAAGCAGCTGTTTGACGCCTACCGGGTTTCCTTCTTCGTACATCGGCGGGTTGATGTCGACCAGTTTGAATAGTTCTTTGGATGCCTTCGGATAATCCCCTGCGAACGCATATTCCTTCATCTTCTTGAAAGCCAGGGGAAAGGCGTTGGCCAGCACGCTGATGACCCCAACACCTCCAATGGAATACATGGGCACGGTGAGCATGTCGTCGCCAGAAATCAGCAAAAATGGGGCTGGCTTCTCTTTGGCAATCTTCATACACTGCTCGAGATTTCCCGATGCCTCTTTGACCCCGATGATGTTCTTGTGGCGTGCCAGGCGTAGGGTAGTAGCCGCGGTGAGGTTTGAGGAAGTGCGCCCCGGCACGTTATACAGGATCACCGGCACCGGGCTGGCGTCGGCGACAAAATTGAAATGGTGGACAATCCCTTCCTGCGACGGCTTGTTGTAGTAGGGGCTGACCGACAAAATCGCATCGATATGGCGGAAGTCGGTGTTTTCAATTTCCTCCAGCACCGACGCCGTGTTGTTGCCGCCAATGCCGTACACAATGGGAAGGTTCTTGCGGTTATTCTGGACAACGAACGAGAGTACCCTGCGTTTTTCTTCTTTCGTGAGGGTTGCGGATTCGCCCGTCGTGCCCTGAACTACATAATAATCCACGCCTTTGGCGGTGTGTACAAGGAGGCGTTTCAGTGAAGCAAAGTCGATGTTTCCAGATTCATCAAAGGGAGTGACCAGGGCGACCCCGGTACCATACAGTTTCTTCATGTGTCAGCGTAGTTGCTTGGTGTACTTGTACATGTTGTCGATGAGTCCCTTGTGCGTTCCTTGCGCGTTTATCATCAGCTCAAAGAAAGGCTCAAATCCTTCGTTGTATCGACCCACCCTGCAGTGTGCCCGGCTTTGGGCAAGCAGATTCAATACGAGGGGGTTGGGAGCTTCGTCGATGTAAAAGAGGTAGTCGAAGGGAGTATCCATGAATTTGCGGGCCGCCTCATTGTCGATCTTTCCCCAAAAACTGAGGTCCTGGATAGTAAAGAAGTCATAGAGGAACTCATAGTTTTCTTTCTTCTTGGGGAGGAATTCAAGAACCTTGACCGTTTTGCCTTCCAGTTCCAGGGCTTTCACAAACTCCTTGATGTCGTCGTGTTTCTGCCGGTCTTCGACACTGAAGATTATGCCTACGAGATTCGATTTCCGCCACGGGGTGCTTGCCCTGCGACTTCTATTCTTGCGCAAGGCAGAGTTCGTCCTCCACCGGAGAAATTTCAGCTTCAAGGGGTGTCTTTTTTGCTAAGGTAATTTGAATATTTGAAAAAGCTGCCGCGACCCGGCCACTAACAATTAACTCCTACTTGCTAATGCCCAGCATCTTACGGAACTCTTCTTCGGAGATAATCCGGATTCCAAGTTTCTCTGCTTTTTCTCTTTTCGCCGGCCCCATATTTTCGCCGGCGACCAGGTAGTCCAGTTTGCCGGAAACACCCGAAAGCACCTTGCCGCCGTTGGCCACAATCACGTCTTTGATTTCGTCGCGCTCATAGTGGGCAAAGGTACCGGACACTACAAAGGACTTTCCCCCGAGCGCATCGCTCACTTTTTCAGTCTCCTTGAACGTAGATTCAAAGTTCAAACCCGCTTTCCGGAGTCGTTCGATTTCCTTTCGGTTGCCTTTGTCGTGAAAGAAGGATACCACGCTGTCGGCAATGATCTCGCCCACTTCCGGCGCCTGGAGCAACTCTTCCTTGCTGGCGTTCATGAGGTTGTCCATGTTCTTGAAATAGCGGGCCAGTTTTTCAGCTACCGTTTTTCCCACATGACGGATGCCGATGGCAAAGAGCACGGCTTCAAAAGGCGCCGACTTGGATTGGGTTATGCCATTCAGCAGGTTCTTCGTTGAGAGTTCCTTGAATCCTTCCAGCTTCATGATATCCGAGGCCTTCAAATCATAGAGGTCGGCAGGAGAATTGAGCAGGCCGAGTTCATGAAGCGATTTAATGGTCATCTCACCCAGCGAATCAATGTCCATGGCCTTGCGCTGGATGAAATGTTCAATGCGCCCTCTGATTTGAGGCGGACAGCCTTTGTCGTTGGGACAATAGTGTGCCGCCTCTCCTTCATGACGAATGAGGGGCGTGCCGCATTCCGGGCATTTGGTTATGTATTTCACCGGCTTACTGCCGCTGCTACGCCTGGGCAGGTCGACACCGGTAACCTTGGGAATTATTTCGCCGCCTTTCTCCACGAAGACATGGTCGCCGATCCGGAGATCGAGGCGGGCAATCTCGTTGGCGTTGTGCAGGGACGCGCGCTTGACCGTCGTTCCGGCGAGGAATACGGGCTCCAGTTCAGCAACCGGGGTAACAGCGCCGGTACGGCCCACCTGGTAGGTTATATCATTCAAACGGGTGCTCACGCTTTGTGCCTTGTATTTGAAGGCGATTGCCCATCGCGGGCTCTTTGCCGTGAAGCCAAGCCGTTCCTGCTGTTCCAGGTTATTGACCTTGATCACAACGCCATCGGTTTCGAGTGGCAGGTCCTGCCGTCGATTTTCCCAGTGGTCGATGTAGTTGAATACCTCGTCGATCGACTTGCACTTCTTGTAGGTCGGCGAGACCTGGAAACCCCAGGATTCAATCCTGTGGATGGCTGCTTCGTGGGTTTCAACGCCGAGGTCATCGCCGAGGAGGTAATACGCGAAGCAATCCAGATGGCGCTGCGACACGATGGACGAGTCCTGCATCTTTAGGGTTCCGGATGCTGTGTTCCGTGCGTTGGCATACGTTTCCTCGCCGATATCTTCGCGTTCCTTGTTGAGTCGCTCAAATTCCTTTTTGGGAAGAAAGACTTCGCCGCGGACTTCAAACGATGGGGGAAGATTTTTGCCTTTGGCCTTCAGGGGGATAGACCGGATGGTGCGCACATTGGCGGTGACATCATCACCCCGCACGCCGTCGCCCCGCGTAACGCCCCGGATGAGCAGCCCATTCTCATAGATCAGGCTGATCGAGACCCCGTCAAATTTCAATTCGCAGAAGTACTCATATTTCTCTCCGTCAAGTCCTTTGGCCACTCTTCCGTCGAAGTCACGGAGTTCGTCCTGCGAATAGGTGTTGCCCAGCGACAGCATGGGGTATTGATGGGTAACCGTTTCAAACGCTTTGGAAATGGTGCCGCCGACCCGTTGGGTGGGGGAGTCGGGTTGTTTGAGATCGGGGAATTCGCTTTCAAGGTGGATGAGTTCTTCCAGCAGGGCGTCGAATTCGCGGTCGCTGATTTCCGTCTTGTTTTTCTGGTAATAGAGGTCGTTGTGGTAGTTGATTTCCGCAGTCAACTTTTCGATTCGCTTCTTGGCTTCAGCAGAGGTCATAACCTCTCAAATATGGGAAATTGACGGTGGAAATGGTAATGCAGGGCGCTTCTGGGACTTACGGGCGGACGCCCTGAGCAGGCATTTCCGGGATATGGATTCCAACATTCAGTTCGATTCCTGAATTCACGTTGACCCTCCATTAAGTGTTCTGCCTAATTGTTCCCAATCAAATCCTGTCTCAACCCGGTTGTGCCTTAGCGCCGGAATTTGCGTGGTGATCAACAACCGGGTATTGCCGAGCGAGGTGACATGGTATGGCGGGGTCTGGCGACTGACGGCTTTGACTGATGTAAACCGGGTAGCCGGGTAGAAGGCTTGTGCAGACGCCTTGAGTTCATGGATATTGTTCATTCCGTACATCAAGACCAGTTTAGGTTGATGGCGGGCAATCAGGTTGAAGAGGTTGTTGATACGCGACGGATAGACTTTCTGCTCATACAACGCGCGGCCCTTAAGAAAGGGCAGGGATGGCAAATCAAGCCAGCTGTAATGCCACGCATGCCCGTCACTGGGAAGCGGAAACAAGGGAATTAGCGCGGCATCGGTGACGGAAGGGGAGAGGAAGAACGTTCTTTGATACGAAAGTAAGTCGGGAACCGGCCTCCCTTCATAACCGTGCATGAATGCGATAAGGTTTTTCCAGGCACCGTGAAGTACGGCCTCGGGTCCAAAACGAAAATCGTATCGATTGGCATACTTTTCTCCCTTTGGACCATCCCAGCTAATTCCGACATGGCGGTAAAGTGCCCGGGCATCACAAAGTGTACATTCTTCCACGGGGTGGACGCGCTGAAAGTAGTTGATCTTGTCTGCTACTTCCTCCGGCGTTTCCCCACCTGTTTCTTCATAACTGACAAACCACAAGGGCGCACTCCAGGAGCCATAGCCATAAAAGCAGTTGATCCAGTGGGTGAGTCTTGACTCATCGATAGGCATGGCAAGAAAGATACAGAAATCACCTTTGTGGCAACCGCATGGTCACCAGCCTTTGGACCCCTGCGCGTTGATCATGTTCAGAACGGCCACGCCAAACAATCCGGCCGTTTCAGTCCGCAGCCGATTTGGACCCAGGCTTACTTTGATAAAGCTTTTCTCAAGCGCTGAAGACAATTCTTCGGCGGTAAAGTCGCCCTCAGGACCTACCAGCAGCACAGTACTTCCTCCAGCCTTGGCCACGCGTGCCAGATGAACGGGATTGCTTTCATCCACGTGGGCGATGAAGCGTTGTGATTCATTGACGTGTGATAAGAAGTCCGGGAAGGATATGATCTCACTGACCTCAGGCAACCAGGCCTGCTTTGACTGCTTCATGGCGCTGATGGCCAACTTGCGCAGCCGGTCTACAGCCATCGAGGGTCGCTCGGAAGTCTTGCAACGGAGGAAGGAGATTTTGTCAACACCTATTTCCGTGCACTTCTCCACAAGCCACTCCATACGATCCATATTCTTGGTGGGCGCGATTGCCAGATGAATGCTGGCCATGGGACGGTCAACCTGGAGGACGCGGGTAATACGGACACCCGTCTTGCGTTCATCCGTATTAGCAATAACGGCTTGGCCCAATCCCCCTTTGCCATCGGTGAGTTCGACTACGTCGTTGGGCCTGAGGCGAAGGACACGCACGGCGTGGTGCGACTCTTCGGGGGTCAGGTAGGGGACGGTCAGGTCGGGTTGGTAAAACAGGGCCAAGGCGATCAGGCGTAGGAGGCCACCAGCTTCCCGACCAGCGCAATGTAATCGTTCATGGCCTCGTCTTTTGACTTACCCTTCTTGCCTGCCCAGGCATCGTATTTCGCGATCGCTTTGAAGTCAAACCCTCCGGGACGATCTCCGGACACGTCGCCATCGGTAGCCTGCTTGAACAGCGCGTACAGGTCCAGCAGTTCTTCGTTGGAAGGTCTTTTTGTCAACTGTTTGGACCGTTCGACGGCGGCCTGAAAATCGTCAGCCAGTGCCATTAGCGCTTGTCGATGGTTACGTACTTGCGCAGCTTCTGGCCGGTATAAATCTGGCGGGGGCGCCCAATCGGTTCTTTGTTCTCACGCATTTCTTTCCACTGGGCGATCCACCCGGGAAGGCGACCCATGGCGAACATCACGGTGAACATATCCACCGGGATGCCCAGGGCACGATAAATGATGCCGCTGTAGAAGTCGACATTGGGGTACAGTTTACGTTCGATGAAATAGCTGTCGCGCAGGGCAACTTCTTCCAGTTTCATGGCGATATCGAGCACAGGATCATTTACGCCGAGTTTCTTCAGCACATCATCGGCGGCCTTCTTGATGATCTTGGCGCGAGGGTCGAAGTTCTTGTAAACCCGGTGGCCGAAGCCCATCAGGCGGAAGCCGCTATTCTTGTCCTTGGCTTTGTTGATCCATTTCTCGGTATCGCCGCCGTCCTTGCGAATCTCTTCCAACATGAGAATAACCTCCTGGTTGGCGCCTCCATGCAGAGGTCCCCAGAGTGCATTGATACCCGCCGAAATGGAGGAGTAGATGCTGGCCTTGGAGCTTCCGACAATACGGACCGTTGAAGTTGAGCAGTTTTGCTCGTGGTCGGCGTGCAGGATCAGCAATTTGTCGAGCGCGTCAGCAACCACAGGGTCAACGTGGTAGTCTTCCGCCGGTAGCGCATAGAGCATCTTCAGGAAGCGGGAGCAATAGTCGAGTTTGTTGTCCGGGTAATTGACCGGATGGCCCATGGCATTTTTGTAGGCCCAGGCAGCGAAAGTTGGCATTTTGGCCAGGGCTCGGACGATACTTAGGTAAACACCTTCTGACGACCGGTTGGGATCCAACGCTTCCGGGTAGAAGGCGGTTTGGGCACAGAAAAGGGAAGCCAATACGCCCATGGGGTGGGCACTTGAAGGAAACCCGTCGAGGATCTTCTTGATGTCCTCGTGCACCATGGTATGTTGGCGGATGTCATTGCTGAATTTCTCCAGGTGGTCTTTCATCGGCAGCTCCCCGAAGATGAGCAGGTAGGCTACTTCCAGGAAGGTGGATTTTTCCGCCAATTCTTCGATGGAATATCCGCGGTAGCGCAGAATACCTTTGTCTCCGTCAAGGAACGTGATGGCACTCTTGGTGGCGCCGGTGTTCTTATAGCCGAAATCCAGCGTTACTGCGCCGGTCTTTTCCAGGAGGTCGCTGATATCGATGCCTTTTTCATTTTCAGTTCCTTCCACGATCGGGAACTCAAAGGATTTCCCGTCAAGGTTGAGTTGTGCTGTCTTTGCCATGATTGATACCTATTTTGCTCTAAAGTAAACCCGGGTGTCTGGAGTTGGAAACCCTTCGTATAATTAATTATTCCCTAAGATCATGGGGAGTCCGTCCTTGGAAGAGCCGATTACTATGACCTTGGTATTCTGGGATTTTGCCAGTTCCAGGGTCGCTTCTATGCCCCTCATTTTCAATAACTTGTCGGACAGACTGTTGTTAATGATGTTATTGGCTCGCGATTCCCCTTCAGCCGCGATCCGCTTGCGTTCGGCCTCGCTTTTTTCCTTGTCCAGTCTGAACTGGTAGGCAAGCGCTTCCTGCTGCTGTTGAAGTTTGTTTTCGATGGCGACCCGGATCTGATCGGGCAGTTTGATCGACCGGATGAGCACGGCCGTAGTGTTCACGTAATTGGCATTGAGTATCTTCTCAGTTTCCGTGATGATGCTGTTTTCCACTTCGGCGCGCTTCGTGGAATAGATTTCTTCGGCCGTAAACCGTGCCATCACCTGGCGGGTCATCGAGCGCATCTCGGGGATAACCAGGCGATTGGGGTAATCACGGGTAAACTTCTCGTGGATGTACCCGATTTTTTCATGCATGGGGAAATAGCGCACGGTGACATCGACGTGGATGGGAAGTCCATTCTTGTCGTTGATGTCCATGGTTTCATCGCTGGTCATTTCCGCTACCTCATAGGTGATTACCTCGTTCCAGGGCGCTTTGGTATGAAAGCCGGGCGGGATAACATGATCCTTGTCGAGCGCCTGCCCGAAGGGGTAGAAGATCACAGCCCGCTCGGTAGGCTGAATGGTGTAGAAGAAGCTTGATGACAGCGATACGAGGATAATAAACCCAATGATACCCAATACAATGAGGGGGAGTTTGCGGTTGTTCATAGCGGGGGTTGTTTTTAGTGTTGCTAAGGTTGCTAAAGTAGTGAATTGGGCCTTTTCCGGCGATGACCTTACTCAGCTTTAGGCCCATGAATTTCGCTCATCCGCGGGAGACCAAGCAGTTTCCCGATGATGAGCATACCGTACAGGTTGCCCCATACGGCCTCCAGGGTGCTCACGTTTCTGATCAGTTTGACGGGTTCCAGACCGGTGTCCATCCCCCCAAGGACACAGAAGCTGTAATTCACACATTCCGAGTAATTGGGGAACCCGAGTTCAATCGTTTTGCCCAGGCTGCCAGGGTTGGAAATGCTGAGTAAGTCATAAAGGCTGCCGAATGAAATCCCCACCATCAGGTAAACACAGGCGGCGCCCCAAAGTTTATCGGGAGTCAGGTGACTGCCGGAGAAAATGTCCCGGATGGCAAAGGCAATCACCGTTATCTCTATAGGGAAAAGCAGACCATGAACCGTCAGTAGTAGAGCCTGGCGGTTCGGTATGTTGATGATCTTGTAGTAGGGGAATTCAGCCAGGATCCCAATGGTGACCGTAACCGCAAGGAGCGTGAAGATGACAACAAGCAGCGGTTTATTCCGGGTGAAATTCCTCAGCAGATCACAGAGCAGGTACGTGTATACAGCGCCAAAAAGTGAGAAGACGGAGATGATGAATTTGGACAACTCACTGGTTGAGTCTTCGAAGATGGGCCCGGATAACGTCAGTCCGAATACCACGATAGTCACCTGGATCATGACTATGTTCCGGTAGTCTTTGGTCTTTTCCCTGGCCAGTTCGGACGAAGACAGGACCCGGTTAAGTTGAGCGAAGAAGCTTGACATAGGGGGAGGTGCAAGATAGGTAGTTTTTGGTGGTTGGGTTGTTGGAAGCGGGATCCATCAAGGATGACGTTGACCCTCACCGTATTGCTTGGCAGCCACCAGCTCCCAGGCAATAAGCACAATAAGCAGGTAAGCCGACAAGTTGAAACGGTCTTCCACGTGAGGATGCAGGAGATAACGAATGAGGATGGAAGCTGCTGAAGCCATCATCAGGAGTGAACTCAAGTCAGGTTTCTTCATTTTCCTCTGAAAATACAGGGTGAGCCCGGCGATTATTATCAGAGGTGTCGCGTAGCTGCGAACTAACCCTCCAAGACTCTCCGAGTAAGCTGTCAAGTGGTCCCTGGCCGATGTGCCAAACAGCGTGTATTCTTCAACCAGTGAGAAATCTTTGATGATCAGAATGACTGACAGCATGGTGAGAATGAGAAACGCGATTACCACCCACGGACGCAGAAAGCGTCCCCAGGCAAGGCACGTGATGGTTAGCACCAACAGGATTGAGGCGTCGGGCCGAAACCAAACCGAAGCAAGCATCACCATCAGTCCGAAATAAAACTTTCTTTGCACAACGAGCAGAAGCCCAGACGTTGTGATCAACGCACAAATCATGTCGGGAGAGGAATAGCGGGAAACATCGAGAACGGGAGGAGCCAGGCCAATCACGAGCGCGAGCAACGCGGAAGGCAGAGCCGGTGCCCGCAAGTTGGCCCAGCCATAAATTAGCAAGCCGAGCAGAAAATAGCTGATGATTGACGGAAGGCAGGTAGACATCACTGGGTTGATCCCCATTCGATAGAGCAAGGAAGCCACGCTTGTGTACCCAGGTTTGATGGTAAAGTACTTCATGATCTCCTGGAATTTCCCAGGGTCATCTCTCAGGTCGGGTTGACGGTTGGAGATCGCTTCATAGTCCGCGGATGGAAGAAGTTCCTTGGCCATCCTGTACACCTCCCTGTGCGTGGAGTCAAAGGGTACGTCAGGCGACTGCATGATCACCGCCATGTACGGGAACATGTCCCAGTTATAGTAAGGGCGCCTGGCAAGGAGCACAGCCAGGACCAGGAAGATGCCGATGACCGCGGGGGTGACGAACCGAGTAGGTAGGATAGGCAACATGGACCTTTAAAATACAAAAAGCGGCCTGAGCCGCTCTTTGCAATGCATTTTGAAAGCGATTACATGTTGCCCATGCCGCCGCCCATGTTTCCCGTATTGGGAGTTGGAGCGGGTGCCGGTGCTGGTGCAGGAGCAGGGGCTGCCGCAGGAGCAGGTGCAGCCTTGGGAGCTGCAGCTTTCCGGGGAGCCGCCTTCTTTTTCGCCACCTTCTTGGCAGCTTTCTTGGCGGGTTTCTTGGCGGCTTTCTTCACCGCTTTCTTGGCTTTAGCCTTACCTTTCTTGGCGGCTTTCTTTGCTTTCTTCTTTGCCATGGCAAATGTGTTTTGGTGGTTTATAGAGTTTCCATTAACAGGGTGTCTGTCAATCGGGCCTTAAAGTTAAAGAAGTGTTTATTATGTGAACACAAACGAAGAAAATTAATCATTCCAAAAAGTTGACGTTAGTCACATCCTTTTTCGCCGGCATCGTTTGTGGAACCCGGATATTGAATACCTTGTTGACCGTGTTGCATCAACGCGGGGTTATATCCAACCGAGAAGAGTGGTTTGTGAACGGCAAACGAAAGAAAATTCTATCTGCCTAGCCTTCTTTGTTGAGTATCCTGTATTCGTAGGCCCCCAGGGGGAGCTGGGTACCGAGGTTAACGGTTGATTGGTCGAACATATTGGTCCACTGGGTGTTAGCCACTGTTTCCGGTAAGGTGAAATTGATTGGGGTATTTCGTGTATTTACGATGACAAGCACTTCCTCTGTTCCGAAGACACGCTTGAACGCTACCACATCGTTGTCAGGGTAGCCTTCAAAGGTTCCTTGTTTCAATGGGCCACTGTTCTTTCGGATGGCGATCAACCGTTTATACCTGGCGGTCATATCGGGGCTCGTTGACCAATCGATCGGGGACCTTGAGAAGAAGGGGAGTTTCACTGCGCAGCCCACTTCCTGCCCGTTGTAGATAAGCGGATTTCCGCCCATCGTGACCACCAGCGCGAAAGCAGCCATCGAGCCATCTTTGCCTCCAAAAAGCGCGAGGGGTGTATCATTCCATGCCGTTTCATCGTGGTTCGTTGTGAACCGCAGTTTAGAGCCGGTCGGCGGAACCGTTACGTATTCATTGATATGGTTGGTTATCAATCCTGAAGCCGGCTGGCCATTCCTGAAAACGCTGTTGAGGGCCCCATAGAAATCCCAGGCATAGTTTAACTGAAATCCAGCGGTAAAGTGGCCCGGGTTGGCGCCTTCGGCCAGCAAGATCAGCTTGCGGTTTGGAATCGCCTCCAGGCTGTCTATGGCCTGCTGCCAGAAGTCAACGGGGACACCGTCCGCATAGTCGCAGCGAAACCCATCCACATTGGCAGCCAGGATCCAATACTTCATGGCATTGACCATGGCCCGACGCATGGCAGTGCTTGAGTAATTAAGGTCGGCGACGTCGGCCCAATTGGTTCCGGGCGGTATGACGATGGCGCCGTAGGAGTTCTGTGTATACCAGGTGGTATTTACGATCCACGGATTGTCCCATGCCGTGTGATTAGCCACCCAGTCAAGAATGACAGCCATGCCTTTGCTGTGTGCCTGTTCGACAAGATTTCTCAAGTCGTCGAGTGTACCGAATTCGGTATTGACCTCTTTGTAGTTCCTGACGGCGTAGGGTGAGCCCAACTGTCCCACGGAGTTCACGATCCCTACCGGATAGATCGGCATAAGCCAAAGGGTATTTGCGCCGAGTGCTTTGATGGAATCTAGTCTTGGGAGTATTCCTGCGAACGTGCCTTGTGCACTGAACGCACGGAGATTGATTTCATAGACCACCACCTCCTTGAGATCCGCGACATTGGCAAATGGAGTGCCGTATGGTGGCGGATCTGAATACGTTACGGGCGGGGGCGGCGGGGGCGGATCGGAAACAACAGGAGAGGAGTCTGAGCAACCCAAGGCAAGTAACAACCCTGCAAAAGCCAACAAGATATTCAGTCGCCTCATGACGATATAGGGCTGCAAGATACAACGGCAAAACCGTTGGAAATGTATGGCCTGTTCCGAAGGTCAGTTCGCAATGCCCGATTTTCAAAATGTGCGAAGTAATATGCTGTTTATATTATACTTGTGACCGCTATGAATTGGTCGAGAGTTCTTGTTCTTGGATCGATTGTGATACTTCCTTTGTTGACAAGTCCTTCTGCCCGGGCGCAGGAGAACCTTCACTTTTCCGTTGACCGGCCAGGTATTTCCGATTATCCCACTATCGTCCCTAAAGGGTGGCTGCAGGTCGAGACGGGCATCGAATGGTACCAGCGTGATAATCACCGCTCCTTGCTTCTTCCCACGATGCTCTTTCGAACGGCCATCACGAAACGAATTGAAGCCCGCGTAACCAACCGTTTGCTGCGGATCGATTCCGCCAACGAGGCGACCAACCATGATCATTACTACTATTACGGTTCTGCAGAGATCAAGGCGCTGATCATCCGGGAAAAGGGCCTGCGACCGGCCACAGCGGTAATGGCTGGCTATTCTTTCACTCCTGCATCTACACGCTCTTTGCGGGCGCCTATCTGGGGCAATAGCCTGATGTTGTTAATGGAAAACAACCTCCATGACCAGGTCTTGTTTAACTATAATGTGGGGTATATCTGGAACGGGTCGTCGGGGGAAGCCAGCACGATGTATTCCTTCGCCTTTGAGGTTGAACTCAATACGAAGGCCGCCGTATTCATTGAGCAAAGCTCCTATTATAATCATGGAGAAAAGGACGACCACTGGATAAACTTTGGATATACCCATCTCGAAGCCAAGCACAGCCAGTTTGATTTCTCCATGGGTCTGGATTTTAACGGGGGAATCCAGGACTACTTTATTGCTGTCGGCTATTCTACGCGTATCGCCATGCGCAAGGATATCAACTGAAGGCGACGTGCTGCATGAATGCCCCTGATCATTGTCAGTCGAAATGGACAAAGGACCGGGTAATTTCAGGGTGACATTGCGGAAACCCATATGAAAGGAGCACTTCTCGTTAGCCGGATAAAGGGCATAGAAGTTTCAATACACTGGACTTTCCTTCTGCTGATTGCCTGGATCGTGCTACAGAATGTTAGGTCCGGATTGGCGGCCGGGCCCATCTTTTGGACCCTTGCATTCGTCACGGCGATTTTCATTTGTGTCATACTGCATGAATTGGGTCACGCCCTCATGGCACGGCGGTTTGGAATCAGTACCAAGGATATTACCCTGTATCCCATTGGTGGCGTTGCGCGACTGGAATCCATTCCCAGGAAACCAAAAGAGGAATTGCTGGTGTCTCTGGCGGGTCCCGTGGTGAACCTGGTCATTGCCGTATCCTTGCTCCCTTTCATCGATGTTGATTCGATGAGAAACAATGAATCGGTGGCTCAGATTGGCCCCTCCAATTTTCTGCTGGCCTTCTCCATGGTAAACATCTGGTTGGCCTTGTTCAACCTTGTGCCGGCCTTCCCGATGGATGGCGGCCGGGTCTTCCGGGCCTTGCTTTCCTTTTGGACAGACCGCGCACGGGCAACGCGCATCGCCGCATTACTCGGCCAGCTTATTGCCATTGGGTTTATTTTCCTGGGCTTTTACCTAAACCCGTTTCTCATCTTCATCGGCCTGTTCATCATCCTGGGTGCCCAGTCGGAGGCCAACTTCGCCCAGGCAGAATCGCTCATGCAAGGACATACCGTTCTTGACCTGACCATGCACGACATGCCACTGATTGCACCCACCACTACCGTGGAGCAAATGGTTCATGAGGTGCTGAACAGCCAGAAGAAGAATTTTGTAGTCTGGGACGGGGATCGGGTGCTAGGTATCGTGACTCAACTGGATGTCATCAAGGCGTTGCGTGAGCGGGGAGAAGCCGCCGAGGTAAGGGAGTTCATGCGTACCGACATACTCTTCCTGTCGCCGTCCATGCCCGTGAATGAAGCCATTGTGGCCATGCAATCGGATAACCGCAGTGTGGCCCTGGTGCGGGAGGGTGAGCAAGTGATCGGCATGGTCGATAACGACAACCTGGTGGAGTTTATCCTGATCCAACGGGCAAGACGGGAGGGTAAGTGACGCGACATCGCTGCCAATAGATTTTGGAAATCCGTACTTTTATTGGATTGAATCACCGGTTAATGAGACTAGTTCGCCTTTCAAGACTTCCCTGACAGGCAAAGACACGCTGGAAGTTGCCGTCACCGTGACCAACGCCGGCAGCAGCGAAGGGAGAGAGACCATTCAGCTTTATGTTCAGGATGAGGTGGGGAGCGTTACGCGCCCGGTGAAAGAACTCAAGGGGTTCCGGCAGGTTAATTTACAGCCGGGAGAATCAAGAGAAGTTCGGTTCAAATTGACCAGCGACGATTTGTCTTATTATCGGAAGGATATGACCTTCGGCATTGAACCCGGCAAGTATCGCGTTTTCCTGGGGGGCAATTCCAGAGATGTTGTGCAGGCTGGCTTTCAGCTTCAATGAACACCACTACCTTCTTACATGAATCACGTTGTACTAACCCACGAAACGCCGGATCAACATACCCGCCATCCACATCTTGAAAGCAAGGGAATTTTCACCCGAACGATCGGAGGGATAACCGTACATGCGGTCAGGTGTGGCTGGATCAAATATCGCAACGCTCACATCCATTCGAAGCTGGGTCCTTACCTCGTACTCCTGGACCCAACCTGGATAGACTGGGCCCCGGTTTTCGCCTGGGTGATTGAGCACCCGGAGGGGATTCTGTTGATTGATACCGGCTTGACTGAAAAGGCTCTTGGACCTGACCTCATGAAGGGCGGCATGGTGGGTTGGCTGAACCGCACCCTGGCCAAAGCCAACTTCTCAGGGGAATCAGACATCCAGACCCAACTGGGAAGGCTTGGTATTTCCCGCGGGGAGGTGCGATGGGTTGCGCTCACTCACCTTCACCTCGATCACGCATCCGGCATTGAATACTTTCCTGATGCAGAGTTCCTCGTTCCCTACCTTGAGTACGTAAGGCCGTATGGCGCTGTGGAAAGTGCGTACCCCGCCTGGTTCAAGCCAAGCTTGATTACGCATGTTGATGAAATTGGTGGTGTTTTCGAGACGGGTCATGTGCTGACCAAAGCCGGGGATGTGATCCTGGTATCCACGCCAGGCCATACGTACAATCATCAGTCGGTGATCCTGAAGACGAAGGAGGGCTCACTTTTTTTTGCAGGCGATGCGGCGTTCACCTTTGAGCACGTTCAATCGGGATTCGTGCCGGGTATCAATGTGGATAGGGGCGAGGCAAGGCACACGTTACAGAAGATCAAGTCCTTTTGCCTCGAAACTCCCGCTTATTGCCTGACCAGCCACGATCAAAAATCGGTAAACAATTTCTTTCTGCGGAATGATTGATCAGTCCGTGTCCCCCGGGTGCCCTTCGTGATACAGCTTGTGTGAAATAATTGACGAAGGCACGAAGGTGAATTCAAATACGACGCTGTTCGGTGTGGGATTGTTGTTGTTGGAGAATTGATAACCGAGGGAGAGCACCCAGTGGCTGGTAATATGATAGCCCAGTCCGACGGCGGTGAGCCCCAGTGAATGTTCTCCGGAGATATGTTCGGCCTGCAGGAGCAGCTTTTCATAAATCAATTCCTTTTCAATGCCTACCTGGTATCCGACGGGATCGTAAATGGTTGGCAACAGGGGATTTAAGTCGCCGTATCCAAGGAATGACTCTGTACCTACATTAAAGCCTGTAATGAGTTTCAGCTGGTACTGTGGCAGCGCCGTAACCACGTTGAGGTAGTTGTACGTGCCGAAGTGTCCACCATTCGACAAACCGGTTTGGGTTCCAACCGCCATTTTGAAAACTTTGCTGAGTTTCCAGGCTTTTTGGGCGTTGATCGTATAGAAAGGATAGAGTGGAGGCTTGGATGCGTCGGAATTTGTAAGGAGGCGGGGCCCCGGCTCGATGTAGATACCCAGGACATTCAAACCAATTTCCCATTCCCTGCCCAGACCATAGCAGAAAGTGGTATTCAACAGGAGCGATCCATCCTGGATAAAGTTTAATTGCTCCTGGAAGAAAAGTTTGGTTTGGGCGGTAATGTCGGAGGAAGGGACGTTAAAGATGTTCTGCTGGGCGGCGGCGGAGGGACTGAATATGACAAGACAGAAAAGGAAGAGAACTCGGCAGAAATGCATAGCAAGCGGACCCGTGGGTGGTGGTCATGGCCCGCACAAAAATAGGATGGATTTTGGAGTTCCGGGGCTACACGTCCGGGGTTTCACGCATGGTGACTATCGGCTCAACAGGTAGGAGGTAAATCCATGGCCGTCTATTTTGGTGTACTTAAAATCCTCATGGCCACGGAAGGCAATACCCTCCATGTTCAACGGCGATTTGAATTTGGTGTACTTGAAGTTGGCCAGGCCGTAGAAAGTTGATTTTTCAAACGAGGTTTCGCGCGGGAATTCAGCGTACTTGAAGTCGGCGCCGTCTTGGAAGCGAACCTGGCTGAACATAGGGCCACTGGAGAATTCAGCGTACTTGAAGTTGGCCAATTCATGGAAAGTGCTGCCGGCAAAAGAAACGGCTCCGTTGAACTCGGAATACTTAAACTCGCTTTCCTTGAGGAACGTGCAATTCCTGAACATCACGTCTTTTTCAAAATGGGCTAGGTAGGTCTCGTTTTTCCGTTCCAGGTGGTAATAGGCAAGCACGTCACCCAGGAAGGTGCAATTGGTGAACCGGAGGGAGACTTTAACCGTGCTTTCGGTGACTTCAGTGGATCCGAACAACCCTCCTGACCATCCTTGGCGCCGTTGGTTGTCGAGGTTAGTCAGGTCCAAATGACCTTCGATTTCAACGTCCGTATACGCTACATCTTGACCGGCATTGATCTGCTTGATGATTTCTGAGGCCTTAACCCGCGTTTGGGCGAAAGTGATGGTGGTTGTTGAAATAAGGCAGACTAGCGCTGAGAGTAGGTATTTCATGGTGGTGCAGTTGGGTAACTCCGTGACTTTCCGCTATGACGAGTTTTGTCGTGTAGAAGTTGCATCCGGGTTATGAATTTTGCCCGTGGTCGAGAATCAAAGACGCTTTCACGATCCGCGTCATGCACAGCGGTAGCCCACTGTCCGCAAGTGAACAAGTCTTAAATCCGGTTCCAGGCCGGTTTGTGCTTATACAACCATCTCGCTGATGGTCCTGTTCCCCGGCCTGTCAAATGCGGACGCGATGTGATGGAGTAAGCGATCTACTTCCCGATACAAAACTTCGAGAAGATGTTCCCCAGTAGATCTTCGGTGGTAATCTGTCCCGTGATCAACCCCAGGTGATGCAGGGCATTCCGCACATCCATGGCGAGGAAATCCCCGGTGATCCCTTTATCCATGCCATCAAGCACGCGATTCAACGCATCCTGGGTGTCGCGGAGACTTTGATAGTGGCGGGCATTGGTGACGATGACATCGCCCTGCTTCACCTGGTCCACATGGAAGTGTGTGAGGATGCGATCTTCCAGGGCTTTCAGGTTGGTTTTGTTCATGGCAGAAATGAACTGCCAATCCTGCTTCATCAACAACCTCACCAACTCCGGATTGCCTTTGTCCATCTTGTTCGCCACTCGTATAACGGGAATGCCCAGGCCTTCTAATTCACCCAAATCACGCTGGATGTTCTCGTACGTGTCGTTGGCCAGGTCGACCAGGTATAGAATCAACGAGGCCTTCTTCAGCTGTTCACGGGTCCTTCCGATTCCAATGGACTCGATCTTATCCGATGTCTCCCTCAAACCGGCTGTGTCTATGAAGCGGAAGTTGACACCACCCAGCGTGATTTCATCCTCAATAACATCGCGCGTGGTGCCCGGAATATCCGAAACGATGGCTTTTTCTTCATTGAGTAAGGCGTTGAGCAAAGTTGATTTGCCCACATTGGGCTTGCCGGCTATCACGGTCGGTACGCCGTCTTTGATCACCCGACCCTGGGCAAAGCTGTCAATGAGGTTTTTGATAAACCCCTGGATGTTGCCGATGAGCCGTCGCAGGTCTTCGCGTTTGGCAAATTCAACATCTTCTTCTCCAAAGTCCAGCTCCAGCTCAATGAGCGAGGCGAAATGAATGAGTTCATCACGGAGTCGCTTGATCTCCCGCGAAAAGCCGCCGCGCATCTGGTTCAAGGCTGCCTGGCGGGCGTTATCGGTTTCGGCATTGATCAGGTCGGCCACAGCTTCGGCTTGGGCAAGGTCAAAGCGTCCATGAAGAAAGGCGCGCTTGGTAAATTCTCCCGGCGTTGCCATTACAGCCCCTTCGTGAACAAGAGCCCGGAGGATGCGTTGCACAATCAGGGGAGAGCCGTGAGAGGAAATCTCAACTGCATTCTCTTTGGTGAATGAATGAGGTGCACGGAAGACAGTGACCATCACCTCATCAATGGCACCAGCTTCATCGTGCAGTGTTCCCAGGTGCACGGTGTGTGTGGGTACTTCGTTAAGGTTCTTGCCATGAAACAGCCTGGCCGTCAGGTCAATAGCAGCTGCACCGGACACACGCACCACGGCGATGGCGCTAATCCCGGGCGGAGTAGCCGGTGCGACAATAACGTGGTCTGGGCTGATCATAGTTGGATGGAAAGATACTGCGCCTGATTGTTTACCGGTTTCGCACAATCAGAATCGGGATCTTCACCCTGTGCCTTACCACGTTGAGCGTGGTGCCAAAGACCAGGTCTTTGAAGAACCGGTGGCCATGGGCGCCCATGACGAGCAGATCGGCCTTGAACGCTTCGACCATCTCCGGAATTCTGCGGCGCGGGTTGCCAAAGCCGACAGCAATCTCGGCCTGATACCCGCGATCCGTCAACTGCTTCAGGTAGGTTTCCAATGAAGCTTTGTCTTCACTTGACTCCCGGTCGTCGATATCACTTCCATATACCATGGCACCAGCCGACTCGTTTACGTGAATGAGCAGGTAGGATGCATCCTTGCCTCCCTGGGCAACCGCGCTGCGAATGGCCAGGGAATCGATCGGGGAGAAGTCGATGCATACCGCAATGCGATGATACACCGGTTTCTCCAGGTCAGGCAGGGGTGTGGCGGTACCATGTGGCATGGTGACTTGCTTTTCCAAAACAGGCTTCTCCAGCACAGGCTTCAGTGTTATGTAGACCAACAGTATTCCGGCAGCCAGGCACAAAGGTACGGCGGTGAGCCATACTACCCAGGCGCTCTCTCCGGCGCTGGAAAGCCAACCGGCGACCTCATTGTACACGAGCTTGACATTCAGGGAAATGATGACGGTGGCGATGGTCCACGCCACAACCTTCACCCACATTTTGTTGGCAAACACGCCCATGGTCTTCTTGTCGCTGGTGAAGTGAATGAGCGGAATAACGGCGAATCCCAACTGGAGGCTGAGGACCACCTGGCTGAAGACCAGCAGGGCACCGGTTTGACCTTCGCCGTACACGACGATCACAATGTACGCGGGGATAATCGCGATGAGCCGGGTGATCAGCCGGCGCAACCAAGCGGCGATACGAAGGTTCAGGTATCCCTCCATGACGATCTGGCCGGCGAGTGTACCGGTGATGGTTGAACTTTGTCCTGCGGCGATCAGTGCTACGCCGAACAGCATGGGAGCCCATTCGGTTCCAAGCAAGGGCTCAAGGAACTTGTACGCATCCTCGATGTTGCTTACCTCGAAAAGGCCCGCTTTGTAGAAGGTGGATGCTGCCAGGACAAGAATGGCTGAGTTCACAAAGAACGCCGCGTTAAGGGCAATGGCGGAATCAATGAAATTATACTTGATGGCCGACCAAATTCCTCGTTCCGATGTGTCGATGCGTCGTGTTTGCACGAGTGAAGAGTGCAAATACAGGTTGTGCGGCATTACCGTGGCACCAATAATGCCGATGGCAATGTAAAGGGCCTGATCATTGGGCAAGGAGGGAACGAATCCCCGCGCCAATTCGCCCATCGCTGGTTTCGCAAAAATCATTTCAACCAGAAAGGAGACACCGATGATGGCCACCAGCGAGATAATGAAGGCTTCTATTTTTCGCATCCCGTAGCTTTGGAGTACAAGCAGAAGCAGGGTGTCTAAAACCGTTATCGACACACCCCAGACCAGGGGAATGCCGAAGAGAAGTTTCATCCCGATGGCCATGCCCAGCACCTCAGCCAGGTCGCAGGCGGCTATGGCAACTTCTGCCAGGAGCCACAAAATGAAATTCACGACCGGACTGTAGGCTTCCCGTGAAGCTTGCGCGAGGTCAAGTTGACGAACCACCCCCAGCCGGGCGCTAAGGCTCTGCAATAGCAGTGCCATCAGGTTGGACATAAGCAACACCCAGATGAGTGTGTAACCAAATTGACTTCCACCGGCGATGTCGGTGGCCCAGTTGCCCGGGTCCATATACCCCACGCTGACAAGGTAGGCGGGTCCAAGGAAGGCCAGCAGCTTTCGCCAGCCCCGCCGGGAGGTGGCGTCGATGCTCGCGTTTACGTCGCTCAGTGATTTGATGTGAACTTCAGTCATAACCTACATGGCGATCAGAATGTTGCGGGAGACTTCGAGACTGATGAAGAGTTTCTTCTTGTCAAGGAGCACTTCCATGGATTTATCGAATGCCTCACGGCGAATCACTTGAATTACTTTGCCGGGTTTTGCACCGATCTTCTCCAGGTACTTGAGCAATTCGGGGTCATTATCTTTTACGCTAGTAATGGTTCCGCGTTTGGCGGGCTCCACCTGGTCAAGGCTCACCAAAGCCCTGAGCTTGAACTTGCCCTGTTGGTCAGGGATGGGGTCGCCGTGGGGATCGGACTTTGGGAACCCGAGAAATTCGTCGAGCCGGTTGATCAGCTGACTCGATTGAATGTGTTCCAATTGCTCGGCTACGGCATGCACCTCATCCCATGTGAATCGCAGTTTTTCTACGAGGAAAGTTTCCCATAACCGGTGCTTCCTGATGATCTGTAGCGCCTGCTGCTTGCCCGAAGCCGTGATCTTGACGCCGTAGTATTTCTCGTATTGAATCAATGACTTGGCAGAAAGCTTCTTGATCATGTCGGTGACCGAAGCGGCCTTGGTCTGCATAGCTTCGGCTATTTCATTCGTCAGTACCGCACGCTCACCACCCTGGGAAAGGTGGTAAATGGCTTTGAGGTAGTTCTCCTCCGTGAAACTGATCATGGCGCAAAGGTAGAAGAAATTTAGATGAGTCTAAAAAATAGTTTAGGCAATCTTCTTGACGGCGTCCAGGAGTTTGGCGGCCTCCGAGGACCACCAAACATCCGTAGGCAAAGTTGGGTATAACGTGTTGCTGCCCAGGTGGTTGAGAACGCGCTCGACGTCCGTAGTTTCAAAGTTGACGAATACAAAAGGCCGATACGATTGATAGCGATTTACCCAGGGCCAATGCTCTTCGGTAAGAATGGGCAAGCCAGCCGACAGGTATTCAAAGAGTTTGGTGGGGACAGAATTTTGGGTGTGCGGCAGTTTCGGATAGGCGATAATTCCCGCGTTACTTTGTGAGATCAATTCGAGAATCTTGGCGTGGGGAACCAGTTGCTCAATACCCAGCAACGTGAAGCTGGATTGATCGGCGGTGGCTTCCCTGATACGGCGTTGGGCAACCGGAGAAGCCGCATACCCGGCTATGGTCAGGTGTGCGACGGGCTTGGCGTGGTTTAGTCTTTTGACCAGCGCAATGGCGCGGAAGACCCCGGTACTTTCCGCCAGGGTGCCGGAAAACAAAAGGCGCAGGTTTACTGAAGCTGGCGCCTGGCGTTTGCCTTGGCCGAATGGCAAGGCCTTGTTTTCAAGAACAGTCCATCCACCACGATGAAACTTGAATTCCGATTCATACCCTTTCTCGGCCAGGAAGTAGTGGTCAATGGCCGGTGCCGTGAGTTTTTCAAGGGAACGGACAAGAAAGGCCAGCGGCCAGCGCAGCAGCAGAGGAAGCGCTTCGGAATGTAAAATGTTGAGGTAGTAGTTCTCGCGGACATCATAGATAACCTTTGTTCCGAAGATGACCTTCAGCGCAAGGGCTGGCACGATTAGTTCGAAGGTGCCGAAGATGAACACCGTTGGCCTTTTGTTGCTGGCCATCTTGAAGACTCTCCAGCGTGACCACCACCTGGTGACGCTTAGTCTACCGAATCGCCCTAGGCTCAAGGTCTCCAGTTCCTGGGGTGGCGGTCCGGATGATCCATACCCGATTATTGTCACCTCATACAAACCGGATTGCACCAGGGAACGTCCTATCTTCTCCGCCATGCGTGTGTCGTCGATCGGCTTAAGTATGGACGCGATGACAATTCTCCTTTTTTCTCGTTCTTGCAACACGATCTAAAAATAGAACAAAATGGAACTCCGTGATCATATTGAAAAGGCATGGACCAACCGGGAGTTGCTGAAGGCTGATGAAACCCGGGAGCATATCCGAACCGTCATCGACTTGCTGGACAAGGGCCACCTGCGCGTGGCCGAGCCTTTTGGCGATGGCTGGAGGGTGAATGATTGGGTGAAGAAAGCGGTGATCTTGTATTTTCCGATCCAGCACATGGAGACAATCGAGGCCGGGCCACTTGAGTTTCACGACAAAATTCCCCTGAAAAGGAATTATGAAGCCTTGGGAATCCGGGTTGTGCCTCACGCTGTTGCCCGGTATGGAGCCTTTATCAATCGGGGGGTCATCCTCATGCCTTCGTATGTCAATATCGGTGCTTACGTCGATGAAGGGACGATGGTGGACACCTGGGCAACGGTTGGCAGTTGCGCTCAAATCGGAAAGAACGTGCACCTCAGTGGAGGCGTGGGCATTGGCGGAGTTTTGGAGCCCGTGCAGGCGGCACCGGTCATTGTAGAAGACAACGCCTTCATCGGCTCCCGCTGTATCCTTGTTGAAGGCGTGCGCATAGGAAAGGAGGCCGTCCTGGGTGCCAACGTGGTGCTCACGGGGAGTTCACGGATTATCGATGTGACGGGTTCAAAACCGGTGGAGTACAAGCAATATGTACCGGACCGGTCTGTCGTGATTCCGGGGACCGTGACCAAGGAATTTCCAGCCGGTAACTACCAGGTGCCCTGTGCATTGATTATTGGCAAGCGAAAAGAAAGCACCGACAAGAAGACTTCGCTCAATGATGCGCTGCGCGACAATCAGCTGTCTGTGTAAGTGGCATGGCCTTTGACCTACATTCACCAAACTAGTAATTTCGCAGTATGCGGCGTGTTCTGGTAGGTATTGTAGTTGTCATTTTCCTTTCCGGATTTCTTTCTTCCCAGAAAAGAGAGATCCCAGTCACCAGCAATTTGAGTTACGGCGTGGGCGAGGAGCTTGAATACCGGGTGCACTTTGGAATGTTCACCGTAGGGAAAGCCATAACACGGGTAGACAAGGGGTACCATTCGGTGAACTCGCGCACCTGCTATAAGGTAGATGCTTTTGGCAGCACGAGTGACTGGATTTCCTGGGTGGCTAAGGTTGATGACAACTGGGGTGCCTACGTGGATACGGCCACCCTGTTGTCCATTCGTTCCTACCGGAAGCTCAGGGAAGGGAAGTATCGACGAGACGAAGAGTCACTGTTCGATCACGAGAACAACAAAGTGGAGGTGAAAGTGCGAAACCGGGATACCGGCGTGATTGAATCAAAGGTGTACGATGTTCCCCCCAAGACAAAAGACCTGGTGGCAGGATTTCTCTTCCTTCGAATCATTGACTTCCGAAGGATTGCCCCCGGCGATACGCTGCGCATCTCGGGTTTTCACGAAGATGCCTCGTATGAACTGAAGATCATCTACGTTGGCAAAGAGACCATCGAGACCTCGCTTGGCAAAATACCCTGCCTCCGGTTGCGTCCAGTCATGCCGAAGAATTCCCTGTTTGATGGTGAGAACGCCATCCTGTGCTGGATCTCGGATGATCGAAATCGCATACCCGTGCGGCTGCAGGCAAAGATGTTTATAGGAAATACCGGACTTGAACTGACCAAGTTCCGGGGCCTCCGAAATCAACTCAGGATTATTTTTTAGACTCCTTGTCCCAATTGAGGAGCACTTCGGAGAACTTGCTCATGCTGATGGGCTTTTCCATGTAATCGGTCACCTCCGGAATACTGCGTGCCCGGTTTTGATCGCGGGGATCAATGGATGAACTGACCATGTAGATCTTGATATCCTTATGCAAACGCGCTTTGAGTTCATGGAACTCCTCGAGGAAGCCCCACCCGTCGGTGATGGGCATATTGATATCCAGGAAAATAATGTCGGGAAGGCGCTGACCACCTTCCACTCCATTTCGAAGGAAAGCAAGCGCCTCCTGCCCGTTGTTAAACTGCAGGATTTGGTGCGGCAGGTGAGTGGCCTTCAGCGTCCGGGAAGCTGTAAACTGGTATACGCTATCATCATCAATCACAGCAATTACAGGTTTTCCGGTCAGGTCCATGGGGTGCAAAAGTACCAGTTTTGATTGAAAGAGCTCAAAAAGACAGCCTTTGGGAAGACAAAATTTCTGCTAACTAACGCACCGTGCGATAAAAGGTTCACGGATGACGCAGGTGATTCCGTAATTCGCACAGATGTTCTATTTTGGGCGCGTTAACAAACACCTAACCTATGCTCAAAGAGTTCAAAGCCTTTGCCATGCGTGGCAATGTAGTCGACTTGGCCGTCGGTGTAATCATTGGCGCCGCGTTCAACAAGATAGTAAGTTCCCTGATCGAGGATGTCATTACACCTTTGGTGCTCAAGCCTGCTCTGCAGGCCGCCAATCTCACCCACCTTGACGAACTTACCCTTTTCGGGACGGTGAAGTATGGTGTTTTTCTATCGGCCACGCTCAACTTCATCATCGTGGCGTTTGTGTTGTTCTTGATTATCAAGGGAATCAATGCGGCCAAGAAACGCGACGAGGCGGCCGCAACCGCCGCGGCCCCCGCGCCGCCACCGGCCGATATTCAGCTGCTCACCGAGATACGCGATTTGCTGAAGAAATAGTTCTCCGTCTATTTGAATCGGTCGGCAACCACAAGCTCCTTGCTGCCCGGTGTGTATTTGTAAAAGCCTTGCCCGGTTTTCACGCCGTGGTGACCGGCTTGAACCATATTGACCAGCAAAGGGCAGGGTGCATATTTAGGATTGCCGAATCCGGATTGCATGACCTGAAGAATGGAAAGGCACGTATCCAGCCCGATGAAGTCGGCAAGCTGCAGGGGCCCCATGGGATGAGCCATGCCTAGCCTCATGACGGTGTCGATCTCCATGACCCCGGCAACACCTTCATGAAGCGTGGAGATGGCTTCATTGATCATCGGCATCAGGATTCGGTTGGCAACAAATCCCGGGTAGTCGTTAACCTCCACCGGTGACTTGCCCAGTTTTACCGCAAGCTCCATGACGGCGCGCGTAACGGCGTCGCTGGTGGCGTAACCCCGGATGACCTCCACCAGTTTCATGACGGGTACCGGGTTCATGAAGTGCATGCCGATCACATTTTCTGGGCTCTTGGTGGATGCAGCAATCCGGGTGATGGATATGGAGGACGTGTTCGAGGCGAGGATTGTGCCCGGCCGCGTATTGGCGTCCACCTCACGAAAGATTTTCAACTTAAGCTCTATGTTCTCGGTAGCCGCCTCAACGACAAGGTCGGCCTCCTTTATGCCCTCATTGAGAAACGTGGTTGTGGATATCGCTGATAAGGCCTTCTGGCGAGCCTCCTCCGTCAGGATCCCTTTTTCGACCTGGCGACTCATGTTCTTTCCTATGGTGGCGACGGCCTTCTTCAGGGCTTCTTCAGAAATGTCAATCAGGGATACCGGAAATCCTGCCTGGGCAAAGACGTGGGCGATACCGTTGCCCATTTGGCCTGATCCTATTACGGCTATTTGTTTCATGTAGGGGTTGGGTTGTACAGTGACTACTTGGATGCGGATGAATTTATTGAAACCTGTTGACAGTATCCCATGGCGTTGAACCTGAGTACCAGTCGCCTGGGGCTTTCTGCCGAATCATCACAGTCGGGCCCCGGGTTGATATAGTAATAGAAGAACTTTTGATTTCGTTTGTAGAGTTCATTGGCATCGGGCCGGCCAAGAAGTTCAACGATATCCATCTCGGAAAAGCCTTTCAGTTTGCTCATCTCTTTGCTCAACGAGGACTCCATCGCCTGCCGCTTTCCCAGGCAGCCAAGGCGATCCTCCTTCCAAACGGCCGTATCAACTGCCTCCAGCTTTGGAAGGGGTTTCGAACAGGAAACCAAAGCACAAAGAATGACCAGAACGCTAAGTTGCCGCATGCTTGGGAATCCGTGAATACCAAATGGCCGAAATGACGAGATAGAGCCCCGCACCGAAAAGAATGAAGTTCGGCCCATCCTGTTGGAGAGTGAGCAGGATGGCGCAACCCGGGTAAATAAGGATGCGCAGCCATTCCGCCGTGTAAACCCACCGCTTGTGCTCGAAGAGCACACCCAGGTTAACGACGGTAAGGGTTATCAGCGCTGAGGCGATGGCTTTTTCGCCAAGGGTAAACTGAGGCAACTTGAACAGGAACAAGGCGGTGGCCACCAGGCAAATGATATACTGAACGAGGACATAGTAACTCAGGACAACCGGAGCGGGTGTATCGTACTTGGTGTAATGTACTTTATCTACGGTCGGCGCAGGCCGGTAGCCACCCAGCGATTCCGGTAACCAACCCGGTTTGTTAAACAAATAGCGGATCTTGTCACCCCAACCTGAAATCAATTTCATCTCCTGCGCCATGGTGGCGTAGTGGCTAAAGTTGGCCCAGACGCCATTCCAACTGTTGACGGGCTTGGTGATTCCGTAGGTAGGTCTTTCCTCTTCTTCCTGGAATGTGCCGAACATCTTGTCCCAGATGATGAGCGTACCGGCGTGGTTCTTGTCGATGTACTTTGGATCGCGGCCGTGATGTACGCGGTGATGGGAAGGGGTGTTAAACACATACTCAAACCAACCCATGCGGTTGATGGTTTCCGTATGAATCCAAAACTGGTACAGGGTGTTCAATGAAGAGATCAACAGGAAGTCTGTAGTCTGAAAACCGGCGAAGGCCAGGGGGAGGTAGAAGAAGAAAGTCCATACCACCTGAAAGGAACTCTGCCGAAGCGCAACCGAGAGGTTGTATTCCTCGCTTTGGTGGTGAACCACATGCCCGCCCCAGAAGAGGTTGATCTCATGACTCATGCGATGGGCCCAATAATAGCCCAGGTCAACCAACAGGAACAGGGCCGTCCAGTACAACCAATTCCTTTCTAACTGGACCAGGGCGAAGTTGGCGAAAAGGAATTCGTAAGTGCCCACCGAAAGCACCTTAAGAAAGATACCCGACAACTGGGAGGTGATACCACAACTGAGGTTCGCAATGGAATCGGGGAGGCGATAGAGCTTCCGATGTGAAAGTCGTTCTACTACAATCTCAATCCCGATCAGGATGAAGAACAGCGGTATCGAAAGAACAATCGGATTGAGGTTCATGGACAGTTGATAACTGACGTGCAAAATTATAGGAAAATGTGGTTCCTGATGACGGTGATGCCTGTCATCCTGCTACCTTGCGCGCCAAAATGGCCCAGCTATGATTGTAAAGATTTTCAAGGCGGTATGGTTTCTTTCACTCCTCGCCGCCGTTGGAATACTACTGTACACGTACGCTTCTTTCCCGGATATCATTACCGTCAGCGAGCCGGGGGCAAGTGAGCCGCAGGAAATCGGTCGTAACCAGCTTTTCTATGCCGCTCTGGGCATGCTGGCCATCTTTAATGTGTTGGTGTTCGTGGTAAACCGGTTTATGGCCGCTGGAGACGCCTTCTTTCAGTCGTGGTTCTACGGACTGGTGGTCTGCTTTAACCTGTTCATGCTGGTAGCACTGGAGTTCTTCAACCTGTACAACAGCCAGGAAAAGTATGATTACGAAAGTATCGGCTATATCATTTACGGCAGCGTGGGGTTGATTATACTCTGGGCTGCTGCCTGGCCAATCGGAAGACTTATCTTGATGTTTCTCCCTAAACAGAGAGTTAGCGAAGGTTAACATTACTCTTTATCAGTCAATCAGTTAGAGTGCACTTCTTCGCTAAAATTTGTAGATGACCATACCCTTCAGATCATTGAAATCAGGACAAAATATTCTTTATTAGACAGGATTTACAGCATCCAGATTTTTTTAACCTGCTCGTGGCAGATTTTTTAAGAGGACTGTAAGGCACTGTACAAAGGCAGAACGTAATGGCTAAGGAAAGTACTGAATACAACGAGTCGAGTATTAAGTCGCTCGACTGGAGAGAGCATATCCGGCTGCGCCCGGGCATGTACATTGGCAAGCTCGGCGACGGGTCAGCCAAGGATGACGGGATCTACGTCCTCGTGAAGGAGGTAATCGACAACTGCATCGATGAACACATGATGGGCTATGGAAAGACCATCGATGTGAAAATAACCGACCAAAAAGTGACGGTGCGCGACTATGGTCGCGGAATTCCACTCGGCAAGGTGGTGGATGTGGTATCCAAGATCAACACCGGGGCCAAGTACGACAGCGGGGCCTTCCAGAAGTCAGTGGGACTGAACGGCGTGGGTACGAAGGCCGTCAATGCCCTGTCGAACTACTTCAAGGTACAGGCCTTCCGTGACGGGCAGACAAAACTGGCTGAGTTCAAGAAGGGCGTTCTTACCCATGATCCCAGGCAGTCCAAGTCCGGTGAACGCAATGGCACGCTGGTCGAGTTTGAGCCGGATAATTCCATGTTCAAGAACTATCACTTCATCCCTGAATACCTGGATGATCTGATGTGGAACTACGCCTACCTCAACGCAGGGCTGACCATCAACTACAACGGAAGGAAGTTCTATTCAAAAGACGGGTTGCTCGATTTGCTCAGGCAAAAGTCCGACGCCGAGGAGAACCGTTACCCGATCATTCATTTCAAGGGAAATGATATTGAGGTGGCCATCACCCATGGAAACCAATACGGTGAGGAATACTACTCCTTCGTCAATGGTCAGAATACGACCCAGGGCGGCACCCACCTGGCTGCTTTCCGGGAAGGGGTGGTGAAGGCCGTTCGGGATTTCTACAAGAAGGAATTTGATGCTTCCGATATCCGCGCAAGCATTATTGCCGCGGTGGCCGTGCGCGTTCAGGAGCCCGTTTTTGAATCCCAGACCAAGACGAAACTGGGCTCACTGAACATGGCTCCCGACGGGCCTTCAGTAAGAAGCTACGTGGGTGATTTCGTTGCCAAAGAGCTTGAAATCTACTTACATAAGAACCCGAGTGTGGCCGATGCCATGCTCAAACGCATTCTGCAATCGGAACGGGAGCGCAAGGAGATTGCTGGGATCAAGAAACTGGCCAACGAAAGGGCCAAAAAAGCCAACCTGCACAACCGCAAACTTCGTGACTGCCGGGTTCACTTTGATGAAAGCAAGGATGCCCGGAGCAAAGAGTCCATGATCTTCATTACGGAGGGAGACTCCGCCAGCGGATCCATCACTAAATCAAGGGATGTGGAGACCCAGGCGGTGTTCAGCCTTCGGGGAAAGCCCCTCAACTGCTTCGGCCTTACCAAGAAGGTTGTCTATGAAAATGAGGAGTTTAACCTCCTCCAGCATGCGCTCAATATAGAGGATGGCCTGGATGGTTTGCGCTATAACAAGGTAATCATTGCGACTGACGCCGATGTGGATGGCATGCACATCCGCCTGCTCCTGATGACCTTCTTCCTTCAGTTCTTTCCTGATTTGGTCAAGGCAGGCCATGTGTACATCCTGGATACCCCGTTGTTCCGCGTGCGCAACAAGAAGGAAACCATCTACTGTTACAGCGGTGAAGAGAAGGAAGCCGCCGTCAGAAAGTTGGGAGGGAAGCCCGAAATCACCCGCTTCAAAGGGCTGGGCGAAATATCGCCCGAGGAGTTCGGAACCTTCATCGGAGACCAAATCCGGCTTCAACCCGTCATCATCGATAAGGAAAAGCACCTCATCAAGACATTGGAGTTTTACATGGGCAAGAACACGCCTGACCGCCAGGACTTCATTATCGACAACCTCCGCATTGAAATGGATGTGGTGGAAGAGAAAGACGAAGAAGTGGTGGTCGAAGAATAACGAGATCTTTTTAGACTATTCATGAGCAAAAAGAAGTCAAAAAAGCCGGCAGCAGGAGGTGATGCAGCGCATGAGCTCACTTCCATCGACGGCTTATACGAGAACTGGTTCCTGGATTACGCCTCCTACGTGATTCTGGAGCGCGCGGTGCCCCGCATTGAAGATGGCCTAAAGCCGGTGCAGCGGCGTATCATGCATTCCCTGAAGGAGATGGACGACGGCCGCTTTAACAAAGTGGCGAATGTCATTGGTAATACGATGCAGTACCACCCTCATGGCGATGCGGCCATCGGGGAGGCCATTGTCAATATCGGCCAGAAAGATCTGCTGCTCGATACACAGGGCAACTGGGGGGACGTCCGTACGGGCGATGGTGCCGCCGCACCGCGCTACATCGAAGCCCGTCTTTCCAAATTTGCCGCGGATGTCGTTTACAATCCGGACCTCACCGAGTGGCAACTGTCCTACGACGGACGAAAGAAGGAGCCGGTCACTCTTCCTGTAAAATTCCCGTTGCTCCTGGCACAGGGCGTGGATGGTATTGCCGTGGGTCTCTCCACCAAGATCCTTCCACACAACTTCACAGAACTGTGCAAGGCATCCATAGACATCCTCAAGGGGAAGAACCCCAAGATCTACCCGGACTTCCCCACCGGGGGCATCGGCGATTTTACCGAGTATGACCAGGGATATCGCGGCGGTAAAATAAAGGTGAGAGCCCGAATTGAAGCTGTTGATAAGAAAACGCTGGCAATCAAGGAGATACCATTCAGTACCACAACGGCTTCATTGATGGAATCCATCGTGAAAGCCAGCGAAAAGGGGAAGATTAAGGTAAAGCAGGTCATCGACAACACGGCACGCGATGTCGAGATTCTGATCCACCTTCAGCCAGGGCAGTCGCCTGAAATTGCCATGGATGCGCTCTACGCATTCACCGACTGCGAAATCAGCATCTCGCCCAACGCGTGCGTGATCGTGGAAGACAAGCCGCGATTCATGAAGGTGAATGAGATGCTCAAGTACAATACCGACCAGACGGTAACGCTGCTTAAGCGGGAGTTGGAGATCAAGAAGGCCGACCTGATGGAGCGGATTCTGTTCTCGTCACTTGAGAAGATATTCATTGAAAAGCGCATCTACCGAAACATCGAAGAATGCGAGACGTTCGAGGCGGTTATCAAAACGATCCACAAAGGACTCGCGCCGTACAAGAAACAGTTCTTCCGCGAAATTACTGACGACGATGTCATACGGCTCACGGAGATCAGGATCAAGCGCATATCCAAATACGACTCCTTCAAGGCCGATGAACTAATGAAGTCGCTGGAAGAGGAACTCAAGCAGACAATTCATCACCTGAAGCATCTCACGGAGTACGCAATCAGCTACTACACCAATTTGTTGAACAAATATGGCAAGGGCAGGGAGCGCAAGACGGAGATCAAGTCGTTCCAGTCGGTGACCGCCACCGAGGTAATTGCCAACAACCAGAAGCTGTATGTTAACCGCCAGGATGGTTTTGTAGGCTGGGGCCTTAAGCGCGATGAGTTCATTTGCGACTGTTCGGAACTCGATGACATCATCGCCATTCGACGCGACGGAAAGGCTTTGGTCAGCCGGATTTCCGAGAAAGTTTTCATGGGTAAAGATATTTTGTACTGCGGAGTCTGGAAAAAGGGCGATGAACGCATGGTTTACAACATGATCTATAGCGATGGCAAGTCGGGAAAGTCCTTTGCCAAGCGCTTTACCATGCCGGGCATCATCCGCGACAAGGAGTATGCACTGGACCAGGGTAATCCCAATAGTCGCGTGCACTACCTCAGCGCCAACCCCAACGGCGAGGCGGAGGTGGTAGAAGTGAAACTGACGCCGGGCAGTACGGCCCGTAAGAAGATATTTGAATACGATTTCTCCGAACTGGAGATCAAGGGTAGAGGCGCCAGGGGCAACACCATAACCAAGTACCCAATTCGAAAGGTGGACCTCCTTCAGGCAGGCGCCTCCACGCTAAGCGGGCTTGACCTGTGGTTTGACCCGGCACCGGGCCGGTTGAACAAAGACAAACGCGGTAAAGCGGTAGGTAAGTTTGACGGCGACGACCAGATTCTTGCCATCACCAGTAGTGGAAATTATAAGATCACCGGCTTTGATCTCAACACGCGTTTTGAACCTGAAAAGACGATCCTGTTGGAGAAATTCAATCCGAAGAAGGTGATTTCTGCTGTCTACTGGGACGGCGAAAGCAAACAGCACTTTGTGAAGCGGTTCAAGGTGGAGACCAACACCGCCGACAAGGAATTCAATTTCATCTCGGAGGGAATCGGGTCGAGGCTGGAATTCGTGACCACCTCCGACAACCCGGAAGTTGAAATCGAGATCATTAAGGGCAAAGGCAAGGATAAGGAAAAGGAGGTGGTGAACCTGGAGGACATCATTGATGTGAAGGGCTGGAAAGCCATGGGCAACCGGCTCTCGCAATACAAGGTGACCAAGGTGAAGCCTGTAGATGACGGGGATACGGGGCTTGAGGTTGACCGGGAAGAGGCTGAAGAAGATGAAAAACCGGCCAAAGGGAAGGTGACGGAAGCCAAGGGCTCTCTGTCGCCAAAAAAAAAATCGGACGAAAGACCGCAAAACAAAGCAAAGGGGGCGCCCGTCCAGGCCAATCTCTTCGGCGAAAGTCCGCAAAAAAAGGAAGTAAAAAATAAGCTACCGGTAACGCCCAGGAAGAAACCCGAAGTCAAGGCTGGCAAGACAACCGTCTTCTCACCGGGCCAGACCATCGAACTTGAGTTATAGGGGATAGAGGTTGATTCGCTTGAACCGGATACCCACTAGATTGAAACCTGAACGCTGAATTGGTGAATCGTCTGACAACATTAGCAACCCTCTTCATCCTGGCGGCTTTCTCCGCCTTCGGCCAGGAGCCGCAAATCACGGCGGAAGGAAAGGTCATCGACGGACTTACGCAAAAGGCCGTGAAGGCCCGCATTCAGTACAAAAGCATTCCTACCGGGAGCATCTCCGGACGATTCAACGACAGCACGTATTCATTTCCAATATTCGGTTCTTCCAGGTACCAGATTGTGGCTTCTGCCGATGGCTACATTGACGGAACCGCCATTGTTGACCCCAAGACGATGGACGCCAACCACAAGGTTGTGCGCAACATTACACTGACAAAAAAGGGTGGAAGTATCGTACTGGACCAACTCACCTTCGCCCAGGGCAAGGCGGTAATCAGCCCGGAGTCATTCCCCAGTCTTGATGAGGTTGTTGTTATGCTCAAGGAACGCCCTACCATTGTCATTCAGCTTGAAGGTCATACCGACAACCAGGGTAACGAGAAGAAGAATGTCGAATTGAGCCAGGATCGCGTGGACAATGTGAAGAAGTACCTCGTATCCAAAGGCATCGCCAAAGACCGGATCAGGACTCGGGCGTTTGGAGGATCGCAACCCCTCGTGCAGGGAAACTCGATGGAAGCCCGCGCTAAAAATCGTCGGGTGGAGATGCGGATACTGGAAGGCAACTAAGATCACTACGCACAGACTTTCCTTGCCTTCGTCCTGGCGTTCAGCGTATAGATTTGATCCATGATGAAGGTGGTCGTTCGATTGCGGTGAAGGCTGTTCACATCGTCTCAAAGTACAAGTGGTGATGAAGGGAGCACCGGGGGTTGAACCTGGCCTTGCAGGCCGGGCACCGGGACGGATCCTTGAGGTAGGCATTGATCGAGTGCTCCGTTCCACAGGCTCCGCAAAGAATTGCCTTTTCCTCCCATCGTGATTTCGGCCATGTTTCTCCTCGATGGGCAGCACACTCTTCATGACAATCAAAGCAGGGGTAATACCGGTTGCAACAAGGGAACTTGATCGCGATAATATCAAGTAGGGAATGATAGTGGGAGCAGCGGGTGAGGCCGTCAATTACCCGGCCATAAACCAGGTTGGTACCGACCGGGATGAACCCGTCGCGGGGAGGGGATTTTAGGCCTTCATCATCCATTAATTCCTTATCTTTGCAGCCTTAAATATCGAAAATATGCCTGGAACGGAGCTTTTTGGGGCGGAGGAAAGAAAAGAAATCAATGACGTGATGGAGACCGGCATTATGTTCCGGTTCAACCACGAGGCACAGCGAAATAATATTTGGAAAGCGAAGGATTTCGAGGCTGAAGTCCGCAAGATCACCGGGGCGAAATTTGCCCATGCGGTGTCAAGCGGATCGACGGCGGTCTCGTGTGCGCTGGCCGCAGCTGGGGTTGGTGCCGGAGATGAAGTGATTGTGCCTCCGTTTACCTACATCGCTTCGGTTGAAGCAGTGCTTTTTGCCGGAGGGATCCCTGTTTTCGCCGAGGTTGACGAGACCTTATGCCTCAGCGCCAAAGGAATTGAGCAGGCCCTCACCAAAAAAACAAAAGCCGTATTGCTCGTGCATATGTGTGGTCAAATGGCCGACATGCCATCGATCCTCGATGTAGTGAAAAAACACAACCTGGTCCTGGTTGAAGATGCAGGTCAGGCCTTTGGTGCCAGCTATAAAGGCACCTCGGTGGGTTTGTTTGGGAAGACCGGATGCTATTCATTCGACTTTTTCAAGATTGCCACAGCAGGAGAGGGTGGAGTCTTCGTAACCAACGATGAGACCTGCTATAAGCACGCCGACAGTTTCAGTGATCATGGTCACGACCATGTTGGCAGCGTGCGGGGCATGGAACAACATCCTATTCTTGGGTTTAACTACCGTATCAGCGAACTGCATGCCGGTATAGGTGCGGCCCAGACACGCAAGGTTCCAAAAATCCTTGCCGCCAACCGCAAGAACAAATCACTGTTGACCAACCTGCTCAAGGACGTCCCCGGTGTAAGTTTTGCCACCCTACCGGATCCTTCCGGGGACTCATCCACCTTCCTCAACCTGTTGTTGCCTGACACCGACGCGGCCAAACGGGTTGTGGACAAATTCAATGCATCAGGCGTGGGTGGTTTCAACTACTGGTACATCAACATGTACCACTTCATTAACCAGTGGGGACATTTGAAAGACCTGAAAGCTGCCGCACCGCTGCCTATTCATCATTTTGGAAAGCCACAGGACTACAACAACCTGAACCTTCCGAAATCACAGGAGGTCATTGGCCGTCTGATTTCGTTTGGAATCAGGTGCACATGGACTGAAGAAGAAATCAAAACGCTGGCTGGGAAAATTGCCGCTGCCGTGAAGAAAGTCGTCGCTGAAAAGGCCTATGCATAAGAACTTCAAAGGCATTGAGAAAACGGTCTTTGGCCGCGGCGCGTTTTCACAGTTGGGCTCCATCGTTGAGGATCGCCGGGGAGAGAATGATCACTTCATGCTCTTTCTCGTCGACAACTACTTCAAAGGCAAAGAACTGGAACAGCGAATCCCGGCCAAGCCCGAGGATATTGTTGAGTTCATCGATGTAGACCCCGAAGAGCCGACCACCGACCAGGTTGACAGTATCCGTGACTCGGTGATGGCCAGCATGGGCGTGCCTTCGGCCGTTATCGGCATTGGCGGGGGAAGCATCATGGACCTGGCCAAGGCCCTGTCATTGATGTTCACCAACGAAGGTTCATCTACCCAATACCAGGGCTTGAACCTGGTGAAAAAACCCGGCGTCTATCATATAGGGGTGCCGACCATTTCAGGAACCGGGGCTGAAGTTTCCATGACCGCGGTTCTTACCGGTCCCGAGAAAAAACTCGGGCTGAAATGCGAGTGGACGGTTTTCAACCAGGTGGTACTTGATCCGGATCTTATTGCATCAGTTCCCCGCGACAAGTGGTTCTACACGGGCATGGACACGTATATCCATTGTATTGAGTCCCGCGACGGAATTCTCAACAACGCCTACAGCACAGCCTTTGGCGAGCAGGCCCTGTCCCTTTGCAGGGAAGTGTACCTGGGCGATCAGTCCGGTCAAACGCCGGAGAACAATGAGAAACTGATGGTGGCATCGCTGATGGGGGGGCTTAGCCTGACGTATTCAGAAGTCGGCATTGTTCACGCCTTGTCGTATGGCTTGTCGAAAATCCTGGGCACCAAGCATTGCTACGCCAACTGCGTTGCCTTTCAGCACCTGGGCGATTATTACCCGGAGGGTGTTTCTGAATTCAATGAAATGATCCGGAAGCACAACATCACGTTGCCCAGAAATCTTTCCAAAGGCTGGAGCGAGGAAACCATCACGGCGATGGCCAACGTGTCCATCCGGCTGGAACACATGTGGAACCACGCCATCGGCACCGACTGGAAATGCAAGGTGACGATTGATACCGTAAAAGACTTATTTCGAAGATTGTAAACAGACATGAAAAAGAATATTGTAAAAGTGGGAGACATCAACTGTGGCGCCGAGCCATTGTTCGTCATCTCGGGCCCCTGTGTGATTGAAGAAGAGACGATCATGATGAAGACCGCCGAAAAATTGAAAGAGGTTTCAGCGCGTCTCGGTGTGCCCATCATCTATAAGTCATCTTTCCAGAAGGACAACCGCAGCTCAGCCAAATATTACGACGGCCCGGGCCTCGCCAAAGGGGTGAAGATGCTGGCCAAGGTTAAGGAACAGTTTGGGTTTCCGCTGCTCACCGACATTCATTATCCCGACCAGGCCGCTGCGGCAGCTGAAGTGGTGGACGTACTCCAGATCCCGGCCTACCTGTGTATGCAGACTACGTTGGTGGTAGCCGCTGCCAAGACGGGGCGCGTCGTGAATATCAAACACGGGCAGTTTCTTGCTCCGGACAATATGAAACACCCGGTGAAGAAGGTGGAAGAGGCAGGGAACTCCAAGATCATTCTCACGGAGCGCGGGTTTACGTTTGGATACAATGATCTCGTCGTGGATCCCCGCAGCTTCTACCACATGAATAACCTGGGTTACCCGGTGGTGTTCGACATCACACACAGCATCCGGAAGTATGGTATCCCCAGCGCTGATGCGAAAGGCGGAGCCCGTGAATTCCTCCCGGTATTATCGCGCGCCGGCGTAGCGGCCGGAGTAGACGGCGTTTTTGTGGAAACCCACCCGGAGCCGGCCAAGGCGCTCTGTGATGCCGCCAGCCAATTGTGCGTTTATGACCTCGAAGAATTCCTCAAACCGATACTCGAACTTCATGCGGTGGAAGTGAAATACCGCGATAAGGAACTTGTTCTAGCCTAACCCAAACATTACTATGGAATTATATCTCGATTCGGCCGACCTCAAGGAGATTGAAGATGCCTTTAAACTCGGCTTCCTGGATGGATTAACCACGACTCCCACGTTCATGCATCGCGGGGGCGTAACCGACGTTGATGCGCTTATTGTAAAACTCAGCAAGATGGTGCCGGTGCTTCAGATCGAAGCGCTTGGAAACAGCGCCGAGGAAGTCGTCAAAGAAGCCCATCGTCAGCTGAAGCTCGGACTGGATCCGCAAAAGACCGTATTTAAGATCCCGGTTTCCCTTGAAGGTGTTCGTGCCTGCAAGATGCTCCGCGATCAAGGGTTGCTGGTGAACGTTCACCTCGTATATACCCTGCAACAGGCCTACATGGCCATGAAGGCCGGGGCATCTTACGTCTGTCCGCTCGTCGGTCGCCTGCAGGATCAGGGTCATGATGCACTGGAACTGGTTTCTCAATGCGTGTTTGCCGTGGACCACTACGGATACAACACCAAGATCATGTTCTCCTCGGTGCGCAATGCCGAGCACATCCGCAATGCCATTAACGTAGGCGTGCATACCATCACTGCGCCCTGGAAGATCATGAAAGGTCTCACCGACAACAACCTGACCACGCTGGGCACTGAACAGTTCATTGAACACACCCGGCTCGTAACCATGCGGGTAAAGGACGTAATTAGTCCCGTGAATCCGGTCGTTGGGATGGATACCGTGCTGACCGATGCGATCGTCAAGATGACTGAATATGGATTTGGTGCCATCACGATCACCGATAAGGAAGGCAACGTGAGGGGTATCTTCACGGATGGGGATATGCGACGCGCCCTGCAGAAGGAAGGACAGGCTATCTTGAAAAAGAAGATGTCTGAATTCACCTACGGTTCACCGCTCGCTGTGCAGCAAAACGATGCGCTCACCGTGGCAAACGATATCTTCAAGCATAAACATGTAGACACCATCCTGGTACTTGACGGCACGAAGCCTGTGGGTATGCTCGATATCCAGGACCTTGCTCAATAAGCGACCACGCCTGTGAGCAAAGCGATCATCCAGCTGTTTGAATCGGGAGGAGGGGAGTTTTTTACCCCTCCTTCTGTTTTTGTCGGCAAACTGGCCGCCATCAAAGCGGTGCTGTTTGATTGGGACGGCGTGTTTAACGCTGGTTTTAAACAAGGCGAAGAAGGCAGCCTTTTCTCTGAAGTAGATGCGATGGGCACCAACCTGCTTCGCTATGCCTTGTGGAAGAGGAATGGAAAGCTGCCCATCGTGGCGGTGATCACCGGGGAAGAGAACCCACCGGCGCAGACCCTCGCCACCCGTGAACATTTTCATGCTGTGTATTACAAGTCCAAGAACAAGGCAAAGGTCTTCAGCCAGTTTTGCCAGGCCCACAACCTTCAGCCGGCGGATGTGCTCTTCTTCTTCGACGATGTACTTGACCTTGACGTGGCCAGGCAGTGTGGCGCACGAATCATGATAGCCCGGAAGGCAACACCCCTGTTGAAAGAATTCGCGAAGTCGAATGCCATGGTGGACTACCTGACGGGCGGTAGCGGCGGCGACCACGGACTTCGGGAAGGATGCGAACTGGTGATGGGCCTGGTGGGCTTGTATGACGTCGTGGTGAAAGAGCGGATGACCTTTTCTCCAGACTACCAGCTTTACCTGGAGGGACGCCAGCAGATTGAGACCAAAATCGAATCCGGGGCTGCCTGACGGCCTCAACCTTACCGCTCACCATAAATTCCTTCTTGCCGGCATGGTCTTTTTCCTACTTTAGGACTATGCCTAATGTGAACCGTCGCTTTCAGAACGTATTCCTGCTGATCAGCCTTGTTTGGCTCAGCTCCTGTCAAACTCGACCTGCGCAAACCCCTGAAGAGGATGCCGTTGCCAAGCTTGCCAGTTTTGTATCGTCAATGACGCCGTCACGCGGCAGGGGCCAGGGTTTGGCATCTGATGTAATGAGCCTCGAATCGTTTGAGGGGGCGCTGCTGAAGACAAGAAATCAGTTGGCTCAGCTGAGAAGTATTGATACCGCCTTACTTAAGGGAGATGACCTCATCGATTGGAAATTTGCCCACAGCATACTGGTTGGACGGGAAATCGAGCAGGCCATAACCAAGCCGTGGCAGAAGGACCCAAGAGTTTACATGGCCTTTACCGGCATTTCCGGAATGCTCAATGCGCCAGGTGACGCAGCCAAGAAGGTGAGTGAAGTCAAAAAGCGGTTGAGGCTAGTTCCCGTTCAGCTCGCCAACGGGGGATTGCAAATCAATCAATATGTTCCCCGCTTTCAGGAGCTGGCGTTATTCATGGCGGAAAACGGACTCATTCTTTTCGATCAGGAGATTCCTGCCTTCGCCGAAAAGGCCGGCAGCGATCGCGACAGCCTGCTGTTCCTGAATGGGGTGGCGCGTGATGCCGTGGCTGAATACCTTAAGTTTCTGCGAACGGAATTGCCCTCGAGACCTCAGGGAGATTTTGCCATCGGAGCCGATCCGTACAACGCCATGCTGAAAGGGCAGTATCTGCTCCGGTATGGCGCCGACAGTCTTTACGCATTTGGTTTGAAGCAATTTGATCAGACCGTCAAGGAACTGGAGGAAGTCGCAAAACGGATCGATCCCCGAAAGACGTGGCAGCAGCTGGCCGTGGAAATTAAGAATGAATATCCCGCACCGGAGAAGATGATCGAGGCGCACCAGGAATGGGTTGACAAGGCCAGGGACCATGTGTTAAAGAACAACCTGATACCCATACCCTGGAAGGAGCGGGTCACTGTCGTACCGCGGGCCGAATACCTTCGCAAGACCTCCTATTACGGCAACTTCTCCTTTGCCCGTGCCAAAGACGCCGATAGCACCTACAGTTCGGAGTGGATGATTAACCCCTTCGAAGAGCAGTGGGATGTCAAGCGAAAGAAAGAGTACCTGGTTGAGCACGATTGGGGAGTCATAATCGTGACGGCCCCCCATGAGACCTACGCCGGACATCATGTTCACGGACTTTATCAGGCAAACAACCCCCGGCCGTTGCGAAGAAAGAACAGCATCAGCCTGTTTTCTGAAGGCTGGGGACTTTACAACGAACAGTTGATGAGGGAAACCGGATTTCTTCCCAATGACCGGATCTTGTTGCGCCAGCTCCAACTGCGATTGTGGCGAAATGCACGTGTGATCTATGATGTAGGGCTTCATACCGGCAAGATGACCTATGAGGAAGCCATCTCACTGATGACCGATCGGGTGGGTTTTCTTCGCTGGGCGGCCCAACTTGAAGTGGATGCCTGCTGCGCATCCCCCGGCTACTTCATAGGTTACTTTACGGGGATGATGGAAATATTGCGCATGCGGGAAGATTACAAGAAGCTGAAAGGAGAGGCATTTACCCTCAGCGGGTTCCATGAAAAACTTTTGAAAGGCGGCAGCATGCCAACTTCGTTGATGAGGGAAGCACTATTTAATGAATAACCTGAGGAACTATGAAGCACAAACTTATTGCCCTTGTATTGTCCCTGGTCTTCACCGGATGCGGCAACGAAAAGCCCAAACAGTCTCCCGAAGAGGCGGCCCGTCTCCTGGATGAATTCACCAGGGAAATGACTCCTTCCCGCGGACGCGGTCAGGGCCTCGCCTCCGACTCCATGAGCGTGGAGTCGTTTGCCAGGGCGTTGGAAAAGACAAAAGCTCAATTGCAACGCCTGCGAGCCATTGATACAAGTCAGCTAAAAGGCGATGATCTAATCGACTGGAAATTTGCTCAAAGCATATTGGTGGGCAGGGAACTTGACCAGGAGAGCTACCAACCGTGGCGAAAAGATCCCCGCCAGTACATGACGTTCACGGGAATATCGGGCATCATGAACGGCCCCGGCCAGGCGGACAAAAAGATTGAGCAAATCGAGAAGCGGTTGGCTATTGCGAAGGTGCAGATGGCTAACGGGATGAAGCAATTGAATGTGTTTGTGCCTCGCTTCCAGGAGTTGGGTTTGTTCATGGCAGAAAATGGATTTGTTCTCTTCGACAAGGAGATCCCGGCATTTGTGAAACAGTCGGGCGCTGCGGCCGAAAAACTGTTGGGTCCGGCCGGCGAACTCCGGGCCGTGCTGGAAAAGTATGTGTCCTTCATGAAGGACGAACTGCCCAAGAAACCGGCAGGAAACTTTTCGATGGGAGCGGGAACCTACAACGCCATGCTCAAGGGCCAGTACCTGTTACCCTATGATGCCGACAGCCTCTATGCCTTCGGTTGGGCTCAATTCAACGCTACGGTCGCGGAACTGGAAGCCCTGGCCAGGAAGATCAACCCGAAGAAGTCCTGGCAGGAATTGGCTATCGATATCAAGAACGAATACCCGGACCCGCACCAGATGATCGAGGTGCACCAGGATGCCGTGAATAAATCCAGGGATCATGTATTGAAGAACAACCTGATACCCATTCCGTGGAAGGAACGTGTTGTAGTGGTTCCACGGGCTGAGTACTTGCGCAAGACGTCGTATTACGGCCACTTCAATTTTGCCAGGTCGAAGGACAAGGACAGTATTTATACATCCGAAATGCATATCAACCCCTTTGAAGACCAATGGGATGATAAGAAGAAGAAGGAGTACCTGGTCGAGCACGATTGGGGAGTGATCCTGGTGACCGCTCCTCACGAGACGTACGCGGGGCATCATGTGCAAGGGTTGTATCAGGCCAACAACCCGCGCCGGCTTCGTCGCAACAACAGCATCAGCCTTTTCTCCGAGGGGTGGGGACTGTATAACGAGCAGCTCATGAAGGAAACGGGCTTCTTTCCTAACGACAAGATATTGCTGCGTCAACTTCAACTGCGCCTATGGAGAAATGCCCGGGTGATCTATGACGTCGGCTTACACACTGGCAAGATGACCTATGAAGAGGCGATTTCACTGATGACGGACAAAGTGGGTTTCCTTCGCTGGGCCTCACAGCTTGAGGTGGATGCCTGTAGCGCGGCACCGGGCTACTTCATCGGCTATTTCACCGGGATGATGGAGATCTTGCGCATGCGCGAGGACTACCGCAAAATGAGGGGAGACCAGTTCAGCCTCAGCGAATTCCACGAGCGACTACTGAAGATAGGAAGCATGCCCACCTCGCTGATGAGGGAAGCCCTCTTCCAGAGTCCGTAGGTCACTGGCTACCGGTTACCGGTCGCCGGTCACCGTTTACAGCCTTCATGTAACCTTTTTGTCTCCGGGGAGTCTCTGTAAAATAAACACTGGCTTCCTATGTTTCGTAACCTACTCCTTACCGCCTGGCGGAGCCTGATCAAGAGCCGGTTTTTTACCGCCCTCAACATTATCGGACTGTCAACCGGGATGGCGGTGTTTCTCCTCGTAGCCCTGTATGTGTACGTTGAGCGCAGTTATGAGGAATTCTTGCCGGAACCCGGCACCCTGTACCGGGTCACACTTGAAAGCTACCTGAACAAGAACCTGGTGACGGCCAGTGCCGAGAATTTTCCCGGCGTTGGTCCCGCCATGAAGGCGGAATTCCCTGAAGTGTTGGGCTATGCCCGCTTGTACAATGTCGGATATAAGAATAATGTCATCATCACCAATGAAGAGGCCCGCCCTGATCCGATTGCCTTCAAACACCGTCGCTTCCTTTACGCCGATTCCTCATTCCTTCCGAGCGCAGGTTATCCGATGGTTTCGGGCGATGCCGCCACAGCCCTTGCGCAGCCTAATACGGCCGTGATCTCGGAGCGATACGCTCAACTTTATTTTGGAGGAGAAGACCCGATTGGGAAAATGCTCCGCTTACAGGATGATGACTTCAACAATGAACTCGTCAAAGTCACTGCGGTATTCAGGGAGCTTCCTTCCGAGACCCATCTGAAGTTTGATGTATTGTTCTCGTATAAGACGCTCTTCTCCCGCTTCGATCGGGCGTTGGAACGCTATGACCAGAGCTGGCAACGAAAAGACATGTATACGTTTGTCCGGCTACGGGCAGACGCTGATCCTCAGGCGCTGGAGAGCAAGCTGCCCGCACTGGTAAGCAAGTTTAAGCCTGACAATCCGCAGCGAAACCGGGAAGACATACTTCGATTGCAGCCGATAAGGGATATTCACCTTACCTCATCGCTTGCGGAGGAGCCCGAGACAAATGGCGACCAGCGCATCGTGGACTTTATCTCCCTTATCGGCCTATTCGTTCTCGTGATCGCCTGGATCAACTACATAAACCTGGCTACCGCAAAGGCGTTGGAACGTGCGCGTGAGGTAGGGGTGAGGAAGGTAATGGGAGCGCTGAAAGCGCAACTCATCCGGCAGTTCCTGGCGGAATCTGCGCTGATTAACCTGGTGGCCATACTCCTGGCACTTCTTGTGGTTGTCCTGGCGCTGCCGTGGTTCAACGGGTTATCCGGTTTGAATTTGACACTCCAGTACCTGGTTCGACCGTGGTTCCTGGGCCTGGCGTTCGTGCTGTGGCTCGCCGGAACGCTGTTTTCAGGTTTCTACCCGGCCATAGTCTTGTCGTCGTTCAAGCCGGTATCCGTCCTGAAGGGCAAGCTGACCAATAGTTTACGAGGGATCGCCCTTCGCAAATCCCTGGTGGTAATTCAATTTGTAGCCTCCGTGGCGTTGATTGCCGGCACGCTGATTGTCTTCGATCAACTGAATTTCATGATGAGCCGCGACCTGGGGATGAATATCGACCAGGTGTTGGTGGTGGAGCGTCCTGGGATTTCACCCCGCGACCGCAAAGCGTTCAGCTCGGCCATCGATGTTTTTCGCGCCGAGCTGAAGAGCAGCCCTTCCATTCTCGGCGTGGCGGCTTCCGGTACCATTCCCGGCAAGCTTCGCGAGTACAAAGCCAACGTGAAACGCTACGGGGCACCGGATGATCAACTGGTGTCCGTAAAATTCAATGGGATGGACTATGAGTTCATGGATGTGTTTGGCATGAAGCTGCTGGCGGGAAGAGTCTTCAGCGAACAGTACCCCAGCGACCCAGACACAGCGGTCCTGATCACTGAATTGACTTCCAAACTGCTGGGCTTCCAGCGACCGGAGGATGCGATCGGTCAATCCATGCATATTCCTGAATTCCGGTGGGCCCCGGTCATTGTCGGCGTAATAAATGACTATCACCAAGTTTCATTGAAGAAGCCGCTGGATGCATCGATATTCTATTGTTCAAAATACGGTGGCGAGTTTTACTCGATCAGGATTTCTGCTAACAACGCCCAACAGGCCATCGAGGATACCCGGCGGGCATGGAACAAGGCCTTCCCGGGCAATCCCTTTGAGTACTTCTTCCTGGATGACTACTTCAATCAGCAGTACGAGAATGAACGGAAATTCGGGAAGTTGTTTACTGTATTTTCAGCCCTGGCGGTTTTGGTTGGCTGCCTGGGCTTGTTTGGTCTATCGGCGTTTACGGCGGTGCAACGCACGAAGGAGATTGGAATACGCAAAGCGCTGGGGTCAACAGAGAGCGGCATCTTCCTGCTGCTCTCGCGCGAGTACCTTCAACTGATTGGGTTGGCTATTCTAATGGCAACGCCTGCGATCTGGTGGGTGATGGCAGGGTGGGTAGAGCGGTTCCCGTATCACATTAGCCTCTCTCCGCTGATATTTTTGGTTTCAGGGGCCCTCGTCATGGTGATTGCCCTGCTGACCGTCAGCTACCAAACCCTCAAGGCAGCCCGGATAAATCCCGTGGACTCGTTGCGATACGAGTAATCAACCGGCCGCGTAAAGCTTGTCTATCTGGGCCTGATGTTTGCGCAGAAGATTGGATCGCATGGGCTTGAAGGAGGTGGTCAGGTCCTGATTCTCCACAGTCCATTCGGCATCGGATAGTATGAACTTCTTGACCCGTTCATGCCCCTGAAGCCCCTCGTTCAGGCGGTCGATTTCTTCCTGGTACTTCTGAACCACCTTGATATTATGAACCATATACGGGGGCGATGTCCAGTGAATGTGATGCTCTTCACACCACGATTTAAGTAATTGAAAATGAGGAACTAATATGGCAATCACGTAGGGCTGATTAAAGCCAAGCACAAGACTTTGAGAAATCAGGGGGGACTGGGTCAGGTGATTCTGCACGGCCTGAGGGGCCACATACTTTCCCGTGGAGGTTTTGAAGATGTCCTTCTTCCGGTCGGTGATCGCCAGGAAGCGCTTGGCTACCATCCTTCCCACATCGCCGGTGCGCAACCAGCCGTCGGGGGTGAAGACCTCGGCCATCAGATCAGGTCGCTTGTAGTAGCCCAGCATGATGTTGGGTCCCCGGACCAGGATTTCACCTTCACCCTGATCGTTGGGTTCCTCGATGCGGACTTCGACACCGGGTACGGGGATACCCACGGTGCCAAGCCGGTTCAAGCCCGGAAGAAAGCGATTGGCCGAAATAAAAGGTGAAGCTTCCGTCATGCCATAGCCGGCCAGTGGCACGATACCCGCGGCGGCAAACAACCTGGCAATTTCGGGACGCAGCGCTGCGGCACCGACGCCTATGTAATGAACTTTACCTCCCAGCGCACGGCGCCAATGATTAAGCACGAGAATTCTGGCCACGAAT